>DASXLL010000310.1:0-4611 GCA_036496265.1 Pirellulaceae bacterium
ATTTCGGAAGCCCTCGCGACAGCCTTCGAGCATCACCAGGCCGGCGAGCTCCCCCAAGCCGAGGCCATCTATCGGCAAGTTCTGGCCGTCGATCCGAACAATCCCGACGCGCTGCACCTCCTCGGCCTGATCGCGTTAAAACAAGGCCACAATGAACTCGCGGTTGACTGCATCCGCCGAGCAATTGTTTCAAAACCGACCGAGGCTCCCTTTCACGGCAACTTGGCTAGCGCTCTGAAGGCCCTGGGTAAGTTCGACGAAGCGATTGCCTGTTACCGCCGCGCCATTGAGCTTCAGCCGGACTATGTCTCGGCACATTACAACCTCGCGACAACTTTGCTGGAGCAGCGGAGGCGGCTGGAGGCGATCGTAGTTTTTCACCGTGTGCTGGAGCTCAAGCCGAACCACGTCGAGGCGCTCAACAACCTCGGCAACGCGCTAAACGAGTTGAGCAAGTTCGACGAAGCAGCGAACTTTTACCGCCGCGTATTGTCGTTACAGCCGAATCATGCCCGCGCATGGTGCAATCTCGGTACCGTTTACAACGACCAGGCAAACTTGGACGAAGCCATTGCGTGCTTCCAGCGCGTGTTGGAAATCGAGCCCACCTTCGCAGCGGCACACTGCAACTTAGGGAATGTCTATCAGCAGCTCGGGCGATTTGACGACGCCTTCGCGTCTTACGGCGCCGCGCTGCTGCATGATCCCAATTGTGCGGATGCCTCTTTCGGCCGTTCGACATTAAGGCTGCTCTTGGGCGATTTGACAACTGGCTGGGCCGAATACGAATCGCGTTGGGGAACGCGACAGTTAGCCAAACACAACATCGAGGAACCACTCTGGGATGGCAGACCTCTGGGGACCAAAACAATCCTCCTGCAAGTGGAACAAGGTTTCGGCGACATTCTGCAATTCATTCGCTATGCGGAGCTGGTCAAAAAACGGAATTCAGAGGCCACCATCATCGTAAAATGCCAGCCCTCAATAGCAAATCTGCTCGCGCGAAGCACGGGAATCGATCGACTCGTTGCAGACAGCGACGATTGGCCGGTATTTGACGTTTACGCCCCGCTGGCAAGTCTGCCGCGGCTGCTGCAAACAACACGCAATACGATTCCTACGAATCTGCCTTACGTGTTTGCCGATCCCCCCCTCGTCATGAATTGGCGCGAGCGAGTGGGCAACCTCAATGGCTTTCGCATCGGCATCAACTGGTACAGCGGAGCCGGCCAAGGCGAGTTCCGCAAACGCAACATCCCGTTGCACTTCTTCTCGGCACTAACTCAAATCCCGGCCACTACGTTTATCAGCCTGCAAAAAGGTCCCGGTAGCGAGCAACTCGCCGATGCAAACGATCGTCTTTCGGTCGTTGACCTCGGCCCCGACTTCGACACTACCCACGGCAGATTCATGGACACAGCCGCGGTCATGTTGAGCCTTGACCTCATCATCACCTCCGACACTTCCATTCCCCATCTAGCTGGCGCCCTGGGCGTCCCCGTTTGGCTGGCTCTACCCAACATTCCCGACTGGCGCTGGCTCCTCAACCGCTCCGACAGCCCTTGGTATCCCACGATGCGCCTCTTTCGCCAGAAGACCGCCGGCGATTGGACAAGTGTATTCAGCGAAATCGAAATCGCGTTGCGAGATATGATAAACGGATCTCGGCGCTAACCGGCCGGTCAAGCGGCTGAAGCTTTTTTCCTCAATTAACCCAATAGCCATCACGCCTCATGGCAACAATCGCCGAAGCATTTTCGCTGGCGGTCAACTACGTGGAAGCTGGCCGATCGTCCGATGCGGAGCAGATTTGCCGGCAGATTCTGGCGGTCGATGCCGCCTGCGGCGATGCGTGGCATCTGCTCGGCGTGATCGCCCTGCAGCGCGGCGAGCCCGCAAAGGCTGCTGATAGTCTTTCGCGCGCCGTTACCGCCAATCCGGCCGATTCCGAAGCTTTGAACAATTTTGGAATCGCGCTCCAGAGCCTAGGCAAATGGGACGAGGCGATCGAGCGCTTTCGCGCGGCCGTGGCAATTCGGGCCGATTTCGCCGAAGCCCAATACAACCTGGCCAATGCGCTCCATGAGTGCGGCAGGATCGACGAGGCAATTGACGGCTATCGCCGAGCGCTGGAATTTCGACCCACGGACGCCATTATTTACAACAATCTGGCCAACGCACTGCGCGACGACGGCAAAGTGGCCGAAGCAATCGCCGCTTACGAAGGCGCAATCGGCCTGCAGCCGACTTATGCCGAGGCGTACTACAATTTGGGTACCCTTTATCAAAAGAAAAGGCTATTCGAACGAGCAATCGCTTGCTACCGCAGCGCAATTCAGTTCAATCCAGGACATGCCGAAGCCTATAGCAATCTAGGCACCTTGTTTCAAAAACAAGAGAAGCTCGATGCTGCCATCGCCTGTTACGACCGGGCATTCGAATTGAAGCCTCAGAGCGCTACCGTGCATTGCAATCTTGGATTAGGGCTGCAAGAGAAGGGCGATCTCGGCAAAGCAATCGAGCATTATCACCGCGCGGTTGCATTGAAGCCCGACTACGCCCAGGCATATAGCAGTCTTGGCTCAGCCACCTATGACAGAGGATTGCCGGACGAGGCAATTGAATTGTGTCGGCATGCTCTTAGGTTGCAGCCCGACCTTGTCGATGCGCATTGCAACTTGGCAGTGGCGCTGCTTCAACGTGGTGATTTTCTCTTGGGATGGTCGGAATTTGAATGGCGCTGGAAAGCGGGTTTGCTCATCCCTCGCGATTTCACGCAACCGCGCTGGAATGGCGACCGACTGGACACACGGACCATTTTGCTTCATTCGGAACAAGGTTTTGGCGATACGTTGCAGTTCATTCGCTATGCTTCGCTGGTCAAATCGCTCGGAGGGACAGTTGTCGTCGAGTGTCCCGAACGCCTCATGAAGTTGCTCAAGTGTTGTCCCGACGTTGACCATTTAGTGCGATCAGGCGACCAACTTCCGCACTTCGACTTGTACGCGCCGCTGATGAGTCTGCCTGAAGTATTCAAGACGTCTCTGCAAACGATTCCACGAAACGTGCCCTATCTCTTTGCTCTGCCGGCACTAATCGAGCAGTGGCGCGAAAGGCTTCGCGAGGTTCGAGGAATTCGAATTGGAGTCAATTGGCATGGACGGGTAGGACAGGGAAAGTTCCTGCAGCGAGACATTCCTCTAGGGCAACTGGCTGGACTCGCTACGATGCCGGGCGTTCGACTAATCAGTCTCCAAAAAGGAGCAGGCCAAAAGGACTTGGCAACCAATTACGCTTACGCGGGGATTTTGGACCTCGGCGACCAACTCGACCAGGAAAATGGTCCGTTCATGGACACCGCAGCTATCCTTATGAATCTCGACCTCCTGATTACGTCCGATACATCGATCGCGCACTTGGCCGGTGCCCTCGGCGTTCCCGTCTGGCTCGCGCTGCCCTTCGCCGCCGACTGGCGTTGGCTTCTCGACCGCGCCGACAGCCCCTGGTATCCCACGATGCGACTCTTTCGCCAGAAAAACACCGGTGATTGGACCAGCGTCTTTGCAGAAATTAAGGCCGCCTTGGCCGACAAGCTGCAAGGTTCCACTTAGGGGCAAATCCTTGTTATAGTCTCATGGCCTATTCCCAGGAGATTTTTCCGTGCCACTCAAGACGTCCTCCGTTTCTCTCTGCATCCTGCTCGGCATTATGGCTTCTCATGCCAGCTTCGCCGCTGAACCCGCCCGTTCGCCCGGCTATCGCGTGCTCGCTCAAGACAACGGGCACGTCGCGATTGTTAGCCAAAGCGGTGAGGTCGAATGGCAGGTCGAGTGCAAGCACAATTCACACGACATCGCGCGCCTGGAAAATGGCAATCTTCTGCTGCATGTGGCGCCAGCCAAAATCGTCGAAATGACGCCGGCTAAGGAGGTCGTATGGCAATACGAAGCGAAGCCCAAGGCGCCTTATGCCGGACGCATCGAGATTCATGCTTTTCAGCGGCTATCCAGCGGTCTGACGATGGTCGCGGAGAGCGGCAATCGGCGAATTGTGGAAGTGGATCAAGGCGGTCAGGTTGCTAAAGAAGTGTCGCTCGTCGTTGACAAGCCTGATCCGCATCGCGACACACGACTGGCGCGCAAGCTGGCCGATGGCCACTATCTGGTTTGCCACGAAGGCGACGGCGCTGTCCGCGAATACGACGGCGACGGAAAAGTCGTCTGGACCTACAAGCTCGATCTGGCCGGGCGGCCGCGTTCACCGGGTCATGGACCGGAAGCGCACGGCACCGAAGTCTTTTCCGCGCTGCGGCTGGCCAGCGGCAACACGCTTATCGGCTGCGGCAATGGCAACCGCGTGATCGAAGTCACGCCCGCCGGTCAGATCGTGTGGAGCATCGAGCAGAACGAATTGCCCGGAATCACCCTCGCCTGGGTCCCAACCTTGCAGCTTCTTCCCAGCGGAAACATCATCGTGGGCAACACGCACGCTGGCGAATCCAATCCGCAGCTCTTTGAAGTTACTCGCGACAAGAAAGTCGTCTGGACTTTTCGCGATTTCAAAACGTTCGGCAACAGCGTTGCCGCCGCCATGGTGCTGGACGTCGATGGT
>DASXLL010000311.1:0-5029 GCA_036496265.1 Pirellulaceae bacterium
GAAACATCGCTTGAAGAAAAGTGCCAGGCCCTGCACGCGCAAGTTGCCAAAGACCCGCTCACGCAGGTCGCCAATCGAGCCGAATTCGACCGGATGCTTAACAACTTTATTGCCGCGCATCAAGAATCACAGCTGCCTTGCAGCCTGATCATGTCCGACATCGATCATTTCAAGTTGATCAACGACACGCACGGCCACCAAGCAGGCGACGCGGCAATCATCACCTTTGCATCCCTCTTGAAATCAATGTGCCGCTCGGGCGACCTCGTCGCCCGCTACGGCGGCGAAGAATTTGCAATTCTGTGTGCCGACTGCAGCAACACCGCCGCAGCCCAAAAAGCCGAGCTTATTCGCCGCAACCTGGCCGAGCTGCAGCATACCTATCTCGGAAACAAAATAATCACCGCCAGCTTCGGCGTCACTGAGCTCCAGCCTGGCGACACTCCAGAAACGATGCTTCGACGTGCCGACCGGGCGCTGCTGCAGGCCAAGGACCAGGGCCGAAATCAAGTGATTCAATTGGGAGGCGGTATGAGCGACGACAAAACGGCGAAGAAAAGCTGGTGGCCCTTTCAACCCTGGGGCGGCAACGCGCTTGCCGAAGCCACGCTCGTTACCGCGGTTCCCATCGAAATCGCCGTGCAGAAATTGCGCGGATTCGTCTCCGATCAGGACGCCAAAATCACCAAGGCCGACGAGGATCAGCTCATTCTCGAGGTCACGGACAATAACGTCAGCAACAATCGCCGCAGCACTGATCGCTCGGTCACCTTTGTGATCGAAATGCACTTTGCCCAACGCCACATCGAGCGCGCCAACACAGCCGGCCTCGCTGCCGGCAAATACCTCGAAACACGGATCGACGTCAGTATCCGTCCGCGGCGCGAACGCGATCGTCGCCGCGATACCACGGTCAACAAGGCTCGCCAGCTTTTGGGCAGCCTCAAGTCGTATTTGATGGCGCAGGAAGATGAGGGCCACTGGCCTGACCCCGTGGCGGAGCCCGTCGCAGCTCACTAATTCGTCGCTTTATATTTGCTGCGACTGAGGAGGCCACAATGAATTTCGATCCCACCGACATCCGTTTAGAGCGCACCGACACTATCGTTCGAGCGCAGCAGTTTCGGCCTCGCTCGGCGACCAAAGCGCAGCATCGATCAACCAGTCTGTGTTTGGTTTCGCCTGCAGCCTTTGACGAAGTCTTCGCCGCGCTCTCGAAAAACTCCGATTCGGTCGACATGGATTCATCGCCGGCGCCGCCTCGCAGCCCGTCGCTAAACACCGCGCCGCTAATCGCGCTCTCGGTGAGCCTTCATCAGCAGCATGAGCGACTGAACAACTTGTTGCGCGACATTGACGCAAGCGTTTCCGCCTGACGCACGCGGCCGCTGTCCCGGCTATCGCCGCTGGTAATAGTTTTTCACACGGCCACACGAATCGGCAGTTTGGCGATTCTCGCCACGCCAACGTGATTCCGCTTTGACCAACCGCCCGAATTCCGGACGTCTGCCCCGTCACTGCGAAGCTTTCCTCGCCAATTGTCAGCCCGCTTGGCCTGCGGTATGTTGGCGTCCAGCGTAGCCGTCTTCGCTGCTGCCGATCCCGGCACGCGTTTCGCACGCTTTCATTTAAAGCTCACGCATTCAAGTCCAACATTTTCGTCGACGAAAGAGGAGCATCACCATGCCATACACACTTCCCCCACTGCCCTATCCAAACAATTCGTTGGAGCCGCACATCGACGCCAAGACGATGGAGATCCATCACGACAAGCATCATGCGGCCTACGTCAACAACGTCAACGCCGCCCTCAAGGACTCCGGCGTTCCGGAGCAAAGCGTCGAAGACCTCTGCCGCAACATCGAAAGCGTGCCCGCCAACATTCGTCCGGCCGTCCGCAACAATGGCGGCGGTCACGCCAATCATTCCCTATTCTGGACCGTCATGAGCGGCAGCGGCGGCGGTAAGCCGAGCGGCGACCTCGCGGCCGCCATCGAATCTGAGCTCGGCGGCTTCGAGAAATTCAAAGAAGAATTCACGAAGGCGGGCACGACTCGCTTCGGCAGCGGCTGGGCTTGGCTCAGCGTCGACACCACCGGCAAGCTGTTGGTCGAAAGCACGCCGAATCAGGACAACCCATACATGAGCGGCCGCACGCCGATTCTCGGCATGGATGTCTGGGAACACGCCTACTATTTGCACTACCAGAATCGCCGCCCCGATTACATCGCGGCATTCTATAATGTGATCGATTGGAAAGCCGTCGCCAATCGCTACGCTGCTGCAAAGAAAAAGTAAGTCCGCTAGTCACAGAACATTTAGCCCCGAGTGATTCGGCAGTCCTGTTGCCGACACACCCGGGGCTTTTTTTCGCCAAATCATATCCGTCGCCTGGTCGCTTAGTGTTTACACATGGACACCTCCTTTCTCAGCACCTTCGCCGCGACGCTCTTCGCCCTGATGAATCCGTTCGGCGCGCTGCCGATTTTCATCGGCTACGTCGCTGGCGAAAGGCCGGGCGTCCAGCGCTTCGTCGCGTTGCTCATCTCGTTGACGGTCTTAGGCCTGCTGATTTTATTCCTCGCCACCGGCACCGCGCTCCTGCGTTTCTTTGGCATCGGCCTCGACTCATTCCGCATCGCTGGCGGCATCCTGCTGCTGCTGATCGGGATCAGCCTGGTCACGGGCAATCAGAGTCAGGCGAAAACGCTCGCCGACAACGCCGCGCAAAGCGACTGGCAGCAGGCCAAGTCAGTCTATCGCAGCATCGTGATTCCGCTTGCGATTCCGCTCATCGTCGGCCCCGGCGAGATCGCCAACGTGATCCTTTATGCCAGCGAAGTCGAATCCGGAACCCACAAAGGACTCTATGGCGGGCTGGCGTTGGTTTGCGCCGGCGTTTCGTTTCTCGTATTTGCTATTCTCGCAACGGCCCGCTGGTGGAAACGCGTCCTGGGCAACCTCGGACTCAGCATCGCCACGCGCATTCTCGGCCTGCTGGTAGCGTCGATGGGCGTGCAGTTCATCACCACCGGGCTGACGAACGTCATTATCGAGCACATCGCTCCGGCCTTCGTCAAACAGTAAAACATTAATTCGCAACCGCAAAACGTCGATCGAAGCGACCCCGCCGAGAGTTGTAATCCGATCGGACTTCCCCGTCCGCTCGCGTCTTCGCGATTCTAATCACAGCGTCTCAACCGCCTGCCGAAGCCGCTCGCCAAAACTCCTCTTGACGCTGATTACAGATGTAATTATTTACACACGTAATCGAATCCCAAGGAGCAACCGATGCCGCAAGTTTCAATCTCTGACGCCGAATGGCAGGTGATGAATGTCGTCTGGGACGGTCAACCGCTTACTGCACAGGAAGTGATCGGAAAGCTGGAGAAACAGGCCGACTGGGCACCGGCAACGGTTAAGACAATGCTCCATCGGCTGGTGAAGAAAGACATTCTCAACCATAAGCCGCAGGGGAATCGTTACATCTATCGCGCGCGTGCTCCCCGATCCGACTGCGTAAAGCAGGCTAGTCGCTCGTTTCTCGAGCGGGTATTTGGCGGAGAATCGGCCCCATTGCTGGCCCACTTTCTCCGTAGCTCCAAATTGTCATCGGATGAAATCGCGCAGCTCCGCCAAATCCTCGATGAACAAGGAGATTGACTATGAACGGAATTATGTCCTTGATCGAAAGTTTGTGCGATTTTGTAAACCCGCTTTCAGCCGGCGTTTGCGCGGGCCTACTGGCAATTGTCGTCGGTACCATCGATGTCCTGTTCCGGCGCTGGCTGTCACCCGGTCAGCGGGGGCTGCTCTGGGGTCTCGTACTGCTCCGATTGATGATGCCGGCTGCGCCTTCCAGTTATCTCAGCGTGCAAAATGTCTTCGCCAACGCTCAAACCGAAATGACTCTGCCCACCCCAGATTATCGCGAGCACACCGTCGATACCGGCGGCGTAGTACACTCACATCCGCTGCCCAACCCTCCGGTTTCGACCTCTCAAGCACCAGTCACTTCCCAAGTAACCTACCTTTCCGTTGCCCTCGATCTGTTCTTCACGCTGCTGCCCGCCGTCTGGTTATCGGGAGCTTTCATCACCTTGATCTGGGTCACGGCCCTCCATCGGCAGTTTTGTCGTCGGCTGAAGCAAAGCTTCACGTGCGACGATCAGCGACTTTGCAATCTCTGGCAAACATGCTGCCAACAGGTCAACTTGCGCGGCAGCATTCCGATCCTGCTTTTCGATGAAATTGAGCAACCCGCCATCCTGGGCATGATTCGCCCAAAGCTTCTTTTGCCAGCGGATGCTACTGATCTCAGCGACGAACAACTTCGCATGATCATGCTCCATGAGCTGGCGCACGTGCGACGCTGGGATCTGGCCGCCAATTGGGCGCTCCTCGTCATTCGGGCGATTCACTGGTGGAATCCTATTTTCTGGCTTGCCGCCGCCAGATTTCAGAACTTACGCGAACAGGAATGCGACGCCTTCGCCGTCCAGAGAACCGAAGGACAACCTAGGCGGAGCTATGGTGAATTGCTGCTCGCGCTCGCCGCGCGCCAACGATCCGCCCCGCCGTGGCGTATTCTGCTCCCCGTCTCGATACTGGGCTTCGTTCGATCTTCCTTACGCAAATGGGAAATCCGTAACCGCCTCAACGCCCTCCGGTCCGTCAATGTCACGCGCGGCCGCTGGCAAGCCGTTGCTTTTGTCTCGCTCCTCGGTCTCGTGGCTGTCGCTGGGCTGACCGACGCCCGCACGCCCGAAATGCGGCCCGATTATCTGAGCGATTGGCTCCCTCTGACAAGTCTTGGAGGGCAGGATCAAATGGCACGTCCAACGATCGAAGTGCTGCAACCGCTGGAAACTGAGCCCGAAGTGACGCGCACCTATGACGTCGAAAAAGTTCTCGCTCGTTTTGTCGGCGATGACCAAGTAAATGATCATGCCCAAGTGCAACTCAACAGCCTCCTAGTCCTCATTTTACGAGGGAGCACGGGCCAATACGATACATTGACGGACGACTG
>DASXLL010000312.1:0-1516 GCA_036496265.1 Pirellulaceae bacterium
GCAGGGAACTCCGGCTCTGTTCGCGCGAGTGGGCCCGGCGCTGTCGAGGTCACACCCTTTATACCGAGAGGCTCGCCCAGCTCGCGGAGAGGCTCGGCAAGTGTTGAGGAACCTCGCTAGCTCTCATTGCCGCAACGGTCGTCTGCAAACGCGCCCGCCGGGCGTTGTCGGGGTAACCAGATAGCTCGGAAGCGACGCCGAGGGTAGGCTGGCGCGATGGCCGAAATCTGCTACCGCCGCCACCGCTTTCCGCCGGTGATCATCCAGCATGCGGTCTGGCTTTACCTGCGCTTCACATTGAGCTATCGCGATTTCGAGGAGCTGCTCGCCGAGCGTGGGCTCGACATGCGACGCAGGAGGCAGGGGGCGCGATCTGACCAGGGCGAGTCTCCGGGTACTCATGAGCAGGGACTGTTTGCCTGACTCTTTGCTGGAGGAAGGAGGATTCGAACCGCTGGTCCCACCTCAGAGGCTGACCGAAAATGAATTGAGTGATTTCAGTCGGTTGTGGCATGATGGTTGTGAAAAGCAATCATCGAGGCACAAAATGTGGACCGAAATCACTCGTCGGAAGTATGAGCGAGAAGAACAGCGCTACGCAAGCGACCTAACGGATGCCGAGTGGGCTCTGATTGCGCCGCGTATGCCGGCGGTCAAGCGTTTGGGCCGGCCGCGCGGGACCGAGTTGCGCGCTGTGCTTGACGCAATCTTGTATATCGCGCGGACCGGCTGTCAGTGGCGGATGCTGCCGAAAGACTTTCCTCCCTTCACAACCGTGCAAGGCTATTTCTACGATTGGCGAGACGATGGCCTGTTTGAAAAGATCAACTTCGAGTTGCTGCTGCAAGCGCGCGAAGCGGCGGGCCGCGAACCGAGCCCGTCGGCGGGGGTCATCGACAGCCAATCGGTCAAGACGACCGAGAGCGGCGGGCCGCGAGGTTATGATGCGGCCAAGAAGGTTAAAGGCCGTAAGCGTCACATTGTGACCGATACTGGCGGTCTGCTGGTCGGTGCCGAGGTGCACCCCGCCGATGTCCAAGATCGTGATGGTGCCAAGCTTGTCATCGAGGCCATCCACCAGTTATTTCCCTGGCTGCGTCATCTCTTTGCTGACAGCGTCTACAATGGCCCAAACCTGCGCGATGCCCTGGCCAAATTCGGCAACTGGACCATCGAGATTGTCAAACGCGCCGCTGACGCGGCCGGATTTCAACTGCTCCCCCGGCGATGGGTGGTCGAACGAACCTTTGCTTGGCTCAATCGAAACCGCCGCCTGGCCAAGGATTTTGAGGCTTCGATCGCGAGCGCCAAAGCCTGGGTTTACATCGCCTCCGTGCAGCTCCTAATCAGGAGATTAGCCTGACTAAATACAATCAACGGGGGATCAAATACAACCTATACGATTAAGATTCAGACACTTAGCCGTGCTCCGAAAGAACGGTGGCCCGCCATTAACGTTTGGAGGTCGCAACCTTCATCCACCGGGTTTCGCTTCAACGCCTGCGGCATACCCCTG
>DASXLL010000313.1:0-7333 GCA_036496265.1 Pirellulaceae bacterium
TGAGATGCAGATAGTACACCGCTTGAAGAAGACATCGAGCTATTGGAACTATCCACGTCGGCCCATTGAAGTTCGCGATGTTAAAAATATCGCTAATCGGGCATGAGCATCGCTCGGTGATTATGTAAAACGTGTCACGGAATTCAAAGGCGTCGTGAACGAACGTAATGTGCGGATTCCGCAAGTGGAAGAGTTTTAAGAACTCAGATTCCGCAACACTCTTCACCTTTTCATAGCTGGCGAAGGGTTTCAAGACCTTTACCGCTAGTTCGTTGTTCCACACGTCCTTACATGAGTAAACAACTCCAAAGTTCCCTTCCCCGATTATTGTCCCGATTTCATAGCTATTCCCCGTACCAAGACTTGTGATAATTTCACCAACTTGCGGTGCGATAGCACACTTTTCAAGTAACGCGTCGTTAGTGAAATCGGGGTTCGGAAAATTTATCATTTCTGATTTCCAAATGGCAGCCGCGTTGAACAAGTCAACGCAACCAGTGATGACGATCTATGTAGTATTTCTACGAGCAGCCCATGCTTTGGCCGCAGTTGTGGCAGAGGTAGCAGTTGCCGTTGCGGACGGTGATGGCACCGCAGTTGTCGCAACTGGGGGCGTCGAGCTGGAAGCGGGCGAATTGATCGGAGCGGACGGCGGGGGATTCGCCGGCGGTGCGGAGCTTGGTCGTGGCGCTGGGCACATCACGCGGAGCGTGATGGCTACTGTGGCCGTTTCCGTTGCCGTTGGAGTGGCCGTTGCCGTTGGTGGGCTTCGGGGAGGCTTGAGGCTTGAGGCTTGGGGCTTGAGGGCTGGCGGTGGAACGTTCCCCGGCGAGTAAACCCTCACCCGGCCTTCGGCCACCCTCTCCCAAAGGGAGAGGGGCAGATGGACCGTCGCCAGGACTTCGACCTGAACCCTGAACCCTGAACCCTGAACCCTCGCTTGTGCTTCGGGCTAGTGTTTGTCCCTCGCTTACGCTTCGGGTTGGTGTGCCCGAATCCCGAGTCCCGAGTCCCGATTCCCGACCGTTGGCAGCCTTGCCGGTGATTAGCCCGCCAGCCTTCATGGCGGCGGGCCGATGCTGATTGTCGGAGTCGTCGGGAGTGGGGACCTGAGGGGGTTGGTTGAGGGCGCTGTGGGCTTCGTGATAGCCGGGGAGGAAGCGGATGCCCATCCAGCGGAAGATGTAATCGACCATGCTCTTGGCGACGCGGATTTCGGGGTTGGTGGTGTGCCCCATGGGCTCGAACCGCATGTGCGAGAACTTGTTGACGAGGTCCTCGAGCGGGACGCCGTATTGCAGCGACATGGAGATCGCCGTGCCGAAGGCGTCCATCATGCCGCCGACGGTCGAGCCTTCCTTGGCCATGGTGATGAACAGCTCGCCGGGGCGGCCGTCGTCGTACATGCCGACGTTGATATAGCCTTCGTGGCCGCCGACGTTGAACTTGTGCGTGATCGAAGCTCGCGTGTCGGGGAGGCGTTCGCGGCGGGGCTTGGGAGTCGCCTTTTCAGATCCCTCGCTTACGCTTCGGGTTTCTTTGCCTTCGCTCTTGGTGTTGAGCGGCTGGCTTTGCTTGGAACCATCGCGATAGATGGCGAGGGCCTTGAGGCCGAGCTGCCAGCCCCAGAAATAGGCGTCGGCAATGTCGTCGCGAGTCACGTCGGTGGGCATGTTGACCGTTTTGCTGATCGCGCCGGAGAGGAATGGCTGAGCCGCGGCCATCATGCGGACGTGGGCCCGCCAGTTGATGCTGCGGACGCCGCTGGCCGGCTTGAAGGCACAATCGAAGACGGGCAGATGCTCTTCGGCAAGCTGCGGCGCCCCTTCGATCGTGTCGTGCTCGTCGATGAATTTGCAGATGCCCTGGATCGTGGGGTCGTCGTAGCCGAGCTTTTTGAGGGCGGCGGGGACGGTGTTGTTGAGGATTTTGAGCATGCCGCCGCCGGCGAGTTGCTTGTACTTCACGAGGGCGATGTCGGGCTCAATGCCCGTCGTGTCGCAATCCATCATGAAGCTGATCGTGCCGGTGGGGGCGAGCACGGTGGCCTGGGCGTTGCGATAGCCAAACCGCTTGCCGAGCGAGAGCACCTCGTCCCACAGCTTGCGAGCGGCGTCCTGGAGATATTCCGGGCCGGCCGGGTTGATGTGCTCGACCGCATCGCGATGCATCTGCATGACGCGGAGCATTGGTTCGCGATTCTTATGAAAGCCCTCGAAGGGACCGACGACGGCGGCCATTTCGGCGCTCGTCAGATTGGCCGTGCCGTGGAGGAGGGCGGTGATTGAGCCGCACACGCCATAGCCGGCTTCGCTGTCGTAGGGGAGGCCCTCGCTCATCAGCAGGCTGCCGAGGTTGGCATAGCCGAGGCCGAGCGGGCGGAAGAGGTGGCTATTTTTGGCGATTTCGGCCGTGGGATAGCTGGCGTGATCGACCAGAATTTCCTGAGCGATGTAGAAAATGCGGGCGGCGGCCTTGAACCGCTCGACATCGAACGTGCCGTCGGCTGCATCATTAGAAACGCGCCGGAACTTCATCAGGTTGATGCTGGCCAGGTTGCAAGCCGTGTTGTCGAGGAACATGTACTCGCTGCAGGGATTGCTGGCGTTGATGCGGCCGCTGTTGGGGCAGGTGTGCCACTTGTTGATGGTGGTGTCGTATTGCACGCCCGGATCGCCGCAGTGCCAGGCGCAATCGGCCATGCGATTGAGCAGCTCACGGGCGGGCCACGACGGGCCTTCCTTGCTGGGCTCGGTCACCCAGTGCGTCGTCCACTTCTGGTCCTTTTCGACGGCTTCCATGAACTCATCGGTCACGCGGACGGAGAGGTTGGCATTTTGGAAGAGAATCGAGCTATAGGCTTCGCCGTTGAAGTTGGACTCGTAGCCGCCTTTTTCGATCAGGCAGTGAGCTTTCTTTTCTTCCTTCCACTTGCATTCGATGAAATCGAGAATGTCGGGGTGCCAGATTTTGAGCGACTGCATCTTGGCGGCGCGGCGGGTTTTGCCGCCGCTCTTTACCACCGCGGCGATCTGGTCATAGACCCGCATGAACGAAAGCGGGCCGCTGGGCTTGCCGCCGCCGGCGAGCCGTTCGCGATAGGAGCGGAGCGTGGAAAGATCAGTGCCGGTGCCGCTGCCGAACTTGAAGAGCATGGCCTCGCTGGTGGCGAGGCTCATGATCGCTTCCATGTTGTCATCGACGCTTTGAATGAAGCAGGCCGAGCCTTGCGGATACTCGTAGGGGTTTTCCGGCTGCTCGACGTCCATCGTTTCGGGGTTCCAACGCCAGTTGCACTTGGCACCGACGACGCCGTTGATGTGGAACAGGCCGACGTTGAACCAGACGGGCGAGTTGAAAGCGCCGTGCTGATGCAGGCAGAGCCAGGTCAGCTCGCGATAGAACCGCTCGGCATCTTCATCGCTGGCGAAATAGCCGTCGGCCTTGCCCCAGTCGGCGATGGTGCGCGTGACACGGTGAATGAGTTGGCGGACGCTGCGTTCGCGCTCGGGTGTGCCGTTTTCGCCGTAAAAATATTTGCTGACGACGACGTTGGTGGCCAGTTGTGTCCAGCCGGCGGGGATCTCGGCGTCTTTTTGCTCGAAGAGGGGTTTGCCGTTTTCGTCTTTGATGGTGGCTGAGCGGAGCTCCCACTGGACGGTGTCGAACGGATCGGAGACATCGGTCGGGCAGAAGTCGGCGTCGATCTTCAGGCCCTTGGAAAGCTCGCGAAGGGAATCCATCTTCGAATTTCCGCGCGTGGCAGGACGGGTCGAAACGCTACTGGCCATGAACAGCTCCTTCTGGGCGAAAATCGGCCGCATTTTCGCGGCCTAATCCTTAGTATACTAAACAAAAAAACACTGTACAAGCATCGTCGCTAGCAGCCGGGATGCGTGAACGCAAGTGCCACAATCCATTTAGCCAGAGGCGAGCCGCCTGCCCTCCCTGGCATACTAGATATTGTGGGTGTCGGCTATAGCTACCACAACCTGTTGTGGTGAGGCGAAAATTTAACGTTTCAAACCGACATGTCAACATTCGCCGAAAAAAAGCCTTAAGGGACTAGTGTACAAGGATTTGGAGCGAGGCTTCGCTAGCTTAACAAGCGGTCATTTAAGGAAATATGAAGGCGCAAGTGCTTGTGGGGTGGTCAGTTGGGATTTTGGACTGGGACGAGATAACAGGCAGTGAAATTTGAAGATCGCGAGAAAATATTTTTTGGGCGGAGTTGGGGCGATCGCGAGGAGCGAGTGGAACTGCGAAAATCGTTGACAACGCTGGCCCGTGAGGCCTACAATCAACGCAGTTGAGATTGAATCTCATTTTCTGCCGCTTGTTTTCCCGCCCTTTTGTCGCACATGCCCGCCATTGAGACGGTTTTGACCGCGATTCCCGCTTCGGATGTGGAGCGGTTGCTTGTTGTTTTGGTGCAATCCAAGGATCACGGCTGCCGTATGGAGCTGCGGCAGCAATCATTTAGCACTGGCATCGGGTGGTTCACGCAAAGCACGGTGCAGCTGGAGCCGGGGCAGGTGGCGGCATTGCGGAATGCACTTGGCTCTGCTGGCTCAAATTCGACGAATAAGAGTCGTCTGCCGCGGGAATTTTCAAAGATGACGCCGCCAGCGTGGCAGCCGCGGGTGGTTACTGCGGAGACGGCATGAATTAGCTGTCGAGGCGCTTCTTCCAATATCGTCGTCGCCGGCTGGTGTGCGCAAACGCAACGATTTCGACGACGTCGGCATGAAGCCGGTACACGACCGTGTAGGAGAATGGGCGAATTAACACTTCGCGAATACCGTCTTTATCTTGCGCCCACAGTTCTGGATGCTCGGCAATGTCTTCAACTATTTGGCCAGCTGCTGCGAGCCAGTGATCGGCGGCTTGCTCATCGCGTTCGCGGTACCATTGCTCGGTTTTCTGAAGTTCGGCAATGGCTTCAGAGCGGTATCTAATCTGCCTTTTTGCCATATTTTGGGCCAAGCCGTCGCTTCACTTCCTCGTGAGAAATTAAAGTCGCGTCTCCGCGGTCCGTAGATTCGATTCGCCGTTTAATTTCGGCATCGTAGGCGTCCGCGGCCGTACTATCATCATCCGCCAGGCTGTCCTCAAGAAGAGTGAGCAGAGTTACTTTGTCCTTGCGAGGCAAAGCCAACACAGCCTCGGTAAGTGTTTCGACTGAAATTGCTACGTTCATTGGTAGGCTCCCGAAATGCAGTCCACTAAACCATTATATCTCGTATCGGCTGGCCGAAATCGAGGTCCAGGCGTTTGCGGCCGGGGATTTCCATGTGGCGATGGTCAAGGCCGAGAAGGTTGAAGACGGTGGCGTGGACGTCGGTGACGTAGTGGCGATTTTCGACGGCGTGGAAGCCGAGCTCGTCGGTGGCACCGTGAACGATGCCGCCTTGGATTCCTCCGCCGGCTAGGGCAATGGAGAAGCCGTAGGGATGATGATCGCGACCGTTGGAACGTTCGGCGCCGGGCGTGCGGCCGAATTCGGTGGCGATGACAACGATGGTTTCGTCGAGTAGGCCGCGCTGTTTAAGATCGCCGAGGAGCGCGGCGATTGGCTGATCGACTTCCTTGCAGAGCTTGCTGTGGTTGGCTTGCAAATTGGCGTGTGAATCCCAGGCGCCCGCGTTACCGGTGCCGCCATGGAAGACTTGGACGAAGCGGACGCCGCGCTCGACGAGGCGGCGAGCGACGAGGAGCTGTTCCGCGAACGGTTTCGTTTCTTTTTGGTCGAGACCAAACGCTGCGTGCGTCGCGGTTGTTTCGGTTGCCAGGTTCACGGCTTCGGGAACGGCCTTCTGCATTTGGAAGGCGAGCTCGTAGCTGCGAATGCGAGCTGCAAGGGCGGGATCGTTGGGATATTCGACGCCGGCGAGGCGGTTGAGCTTGCCGAGGAGGGCAAATTCGGCGGCTTGCTCTTCACGATAGACGGTTTTGTCGGGCTGGGCGAAGGGCAGAGGATTGGCGGGGTCGGTCGCGAGTTGAATGCCGGTGTGCTCGGGGCCGAGATAGTTCGCGCCGTGGCCTTGCAGGCCGCCGCAGCAATCGGCGAGGGGTGTGCCGAGGACGCAGAAGGAGGGCAAGTTGTCGTTCAGCGAGCCGAGACCCCAGTGGACCCACGAGCCAATTGTGGGGAAGGGCCCTTCGATGGCATGGCGACCGGTGTGGAACTGAAGTTGAGCGCCGTGGTCGTTATCGGTCGTCCACATGGAACGAACGATCGCCAAATCGTCCACGCGTTTCGCTAAGTGTGGAAACCAATCGCTGATTTCCGCGCCGCATTGCCCGTGCTTCTGATAGCCGATTTGCAGGGGATAAATCGTCGGCTGCACTTTGTGCTGACCCGGCACAAACTCGCGGATGTTCTTCTTTAAATAGGGTGAATCGAGGATGGAATTGTGCGGACTATCGGCAATCGTCTTGCCGGCGTGCTTGTTGAGCTCTGGCTTGGGGTCGAAGCTTTCTAAATGGCTCATGCCGCCGATGAGGAAGATCCAGATTACGGACTTGGCCTTGGGTTTGATTGACAACCCTGGCAATTCCGATGCGCGAACGACTCCGTCTTGTGCCAGCATTGCGCCGAGCGCCAAACCGGTGAATCCCATGCCGATATCGGACAAAAAGGCACGCCGAGAATGATCCACGCGAAAGCGCGGAGACGCGGAGGAAAAATGCTTCATATCCATTTCCTTCATTCTTTTACGTTCTCTATTCTCTGCGCCATTGCGCCTCGGCGAGATTCATCTGACGGTTACGAAGTCGTTGTGATTGAAAAGCACATGAATTAGGTTTTCACGAGCTCGCTGGCTCGGATTGGCGGACGGGGCAACTGTTGCGGCTGGACCGGATGTGAATCCCGTGAACGATGCGGATTTGTTCAATGCAGTCGTTTCGTCGGCCAGGAATTCCAGACAGGCGGCTAATTCCTCGCCGGTTGGCGGGCGGCAAAGAATTCGGACAAATGCGGCTTCGACAAACTGCCGCTGCGCATGGTCCGCGAATCCCGACAATGGTTCGCCGATTTTTTTGGCCAGTAGACGGGCCTGAGCGAGCGTGAGCGTGCTGTTGGCCATCGCAAGGGCCTGCTGGGGGGCAATGCTTTCGCTGCGGCGGTAACACTCGACGGGGTTGGGGCTGTCGAAGAGGGAGAGGAATTCGACTTTCTTTTCTTTCGCGTTGCGGAAATACAAGCTGCGGCGGGGGTTAGTCAGGCCGTGGGCTTGATCGATGTCGGGACCGCCGCGGGTGAGATCGAGGGAGCCAGCGAGAAATAAGGTGGCGTCGCGGACGGCTTCGGCTTCCATGCGGTGGGGGT
>DASXLL010000314.1:0-26288 GCA_036496265.1 Pirellulaceae bacterium
CGCTACGAAACTGGAATCGCTGTCAGTGACGAGGAACTTCAACACCTCCGCATCACTCCTGCAAAATTCCACGGTGACTGGAACTATTCAATCAAACCACGCCGTTAGAAATTGTCAAAGTTATTTTTTCGCTCTGCCTAAGAGCACGAGTTCTGGACCTCCTGCCAACTGATCGCAACCTTTCACTGGACAATTTGTGACTCGCCCTCCCATTCGTTCGTTACCCGCTCCACGCACACCTTGGGTGGCACGGCTGGCTTGCCCAACCGTGCTGTGCGCGGCCGCCATTTTATTCCCGGCCTTTGTTCCGGCGCCCGCTTACGCCCAAGGCGCAGTTTCTGCCCTCCGCAAACTGCTCGATAGCGGCCGAGTGCCGCCCGAACGCCAAGGCGCGATTCTCGAAATGATCTGCACACGCGGCGAGCCCGATGATTTGGCCGTCCCGTTCAACATGCTAACGAAGCCGGGCGCACTGTCTGCCGAGCATAAACGGAAAGTCATCGAACTGCTCGCGGACGCCGCCGCGACTCGCAACGTCAAACCCAGTGGCGATTTGTCGCCGCTCGCCAAGCTCATCGACGATCCGGACACCCCGAAGGACCGCCGCCTGGCTGCCTCCGCGATCCGTCTCGCTGGCGTCTGGAAGCTGACTGAGGCGAATGATTCCATTGCGAAGCTGGCGATCAGCGACAAAACGAATGCCGCGCTCCGTCACGCTGCGATCGACGCTCTGGCTGCTATTGGCGGCGGGAAGAATCAAAAAACACTGGAGCAACTCGCGAGCGCCGACAAATCAAAAGCCATCCGCATTGCCGCTGCTGCCGCTCTGGCGCCTCTCGATACAGCAGCTGCGGCGGCCGCGGCGACGCAAATTCTCAAGAGCATTGGCCCGCAGGACGACGTTGGCCCACTCATAGAGGCCCTGCTCAACCGCAAGGACGGCGCTGATCAGCTTGCTGCCGCCTTGAAACGCCAAAAACCGCCAGCCGATGCGGCGAAAATGGCGCTCCGTGAGATGTATGCCCTGGGCCGGAGCGACGCCGAGCTATCGAACATCCTCAGCGAGGCGGCTGGCATTGCGCTCGATGTGCCGCCGCCTTCGCAGGAGGAAGTTGCCAAAATCGCCGCTCGTGTTGCCGACAAGGGCGACGCGGCCCGCGGTGAAAAAATCTTCCGCCGCACTGATCTGAGCTGCATGAAATGCCACGCGGTCGCACAGGCCGGCGGCAGCGTCGGCCCGGATTTGAGCCCTGTCGGCTCGATTTCGCCGATTGATTACGTCGTGAATTCGATTCTGAATCCGAACCTGGCCGTTAAAGAGCAATTCGTCACCCGCCGCGTGCTCACGGCTGACGGCGAAATCGTTACCGGGATTCAGATCGACCGCGACGATCAAAGACTCCGGCTTCGCGATGCCACGGGCAAGACAATCGTTATTTCGGTCGGCAACATCGATCAAGAAGAGGAAGGCAAATCGCTCATGCCGCAGGGGCTGACGAAATTTCTTACTCAGCAGGAGTTTTTGGACCTGGCCCGGTTCGTATCCGAGCTGGGCAAGCCCGGTCCGTATGCCATTCGCAAAACTCCGACGATTCAGCGGTGGCGGGTGCTCAAAAATCCTGCTCCCGAGCTAATGCAAGAGACGCCCAACGTCGAAATCTTCCGCGAATACGTCCTGGATACGTCCGCCGACGATTGGCAACCAGCGTATGGCACCGTCGGCGGCGCGCTGCCACTGGCCGAGCTAGCCAGGCAGCGCCCCGCCGTGCTTTATCTGCAGGGAGAGCTGGAAGTCAGCGAACCTGGCCCGGTCGCCATCGACATCGGCTGCACCGAGTCCGCTCAGACGTGGCTCGACGCCGAACCGTTCGAATTGGCGCGCCAGATTACGCGCGAATTGTCAGCTGGGCGGCACACGCTGACATTCCGCATCACCGTCGGCGATCGCCCCGAGCCGACCCTCCGAGTTGAGCTGACGAAGCCTCCGGGCTCGTCGGCCCAATTCACGGTCGTCAATGGCATGTAGAACCGGCTTTGGCGATCACGCCGCCCATTTGGCCGCGCCCGCTCAATTGTGGCCACTCCCTTTCATACCCCCTGCGTCGCCGCGCGGCTGCGAATGTAATTCGCGACGTACGCGGCTCGCTCATCCTCATCATCGCTATTGCGAAGATGACTGATTTGCCAGGCCAGGTAGCCAAAGCTCGCCGCGGCGGTCAGTAAAGCGATGAACTCCATATTCTTTTTGAGGAGCGTGTCGTAGAGGCCGTGAAGAACCATCGGAATCGCAATGAGCTGCAAGATGGCCAGGCCATACATCCACCAATCTTCGTCGTCGTGCTCTTCCTGCAACAGATTTTGGCGCTGATTGATCGAAATCGCGACCGAGCCAGACCAGATCGCATGGAGTGCGACGCACGAAACGAAGCGGACGAGGTAGATGCTCGGCCCAGCAATGCCGTTATAGAAATCTTGCGAGTACATAATGCCTTCCGAAACACCGAAGCCGACGCCGGACGCCATCCCCCACAAAAACGCCCCGCGCCATGTTTGCTTGTTGTCCGAGCGGTAGTAAACCAGGACGGGGAATGCCTTGCAAACCTCTTCGCAAAGACCGACGCCAAATGTAAAGCCAAGGAAACTAGGAATCAGACTGATCTCTGGATCATTCGCCGCGCTGTACGAGAGGCCGATTAGCATCAGCACCAGGAAAATCAGTCCAACGATCCCGCCGCGAACGCGAATCGTGCCGAGCTGCGACAGAAATTGCACCGCCAGCAGCAGAAAAATGCCCACCGTCGCTGTAAACAGCCCGAGGCCCAGCAAGTGCAGTGGATTTGCCGCCTTGTCCGAGGCCAGGAGCACGAGGAATGTCAGGTAACCCGCCGCTGCGATCAGCGCAAACAGCCAGTGCAGCGAAGAATCGCTGGCCAGAAATGCGCCCGGCAATTTGTTTTCCGGAAGCAGCGCGAGCAGCTCACCCTTCGACAACTGACGCAACGAGTCCAAGACTTTGGCCTCTTCTTCCGGCGACAGGGCCGGCTCTGGGCTGCTTGGTTTGCCACTCGGCGTTGCCGCTTTCTGACCTGCCGCGGGTTGCGCGCTGGGCGACGGAGCGGCGGGCTCCGTTGCGTCATCGGCGCTCGCAATGGTCGGCTCGTCAAACTTTCGTTCCGGCACAAAAATCGAGACTGCGAGCGGGATCATCGCGAAGGCAAGGCACCAGTGGAGGTGCCGCTGCCAAGTGGGCGTCGATCCGCGCGTCGGCGGCACCCAAGCCTTTTTCACAATGGCATTGCCGCTGGTGGCTACTTGATTTGGTGACGACTTGCTTAGGACGTCTGCAGCCGCCGCCGATCGCGTCGTTGACGGTGCGCTCTGCGACTGGTTTGGGTTCCGGGCGGCCGCGACCGGCATTCTCAGCGGTACGGCCGGCTTCGGCTGCGGCTCTTGGAGGCGGTATTCGATATCCTCTTCGTCCTCGTCCTGGGCGGCGGGGATTTTGATGATCGACTTGCACGCCGGGCACGGCACTTGTTTACCCGCGCCGTGGTCAGGGGCTTTGAAACGTTTGCCGCAGCCGTCGCAGGCAATCGAGATGGGCATGGTAGAATCCGAGACAGAAAACGAGGTGCGATATTATGACCAAGTCGGGGGGCAATGTCTATTTCCTGCCGCTATGGATTATTTGGGCGTCACCGTGGACGCTGTTTGGAGTGCTGATCGGCTCGACTGCCGTGGCGACCGGCGGCGGTTGTCAGCGAGTCGGCCGTGTGTTGGAATTTCATGGCGGCGTGCTGCGATGGTTGCTATTGCGGGTACCCATCAGCGGCGGCGCGGCGGCGATGACGCTGGGTCATGTGGTCATTGCGCGGACGAAAGAGTGCCTCGATCGCAGCCGCGAGCATGAACTGGTGCATGTCGGCCAATACGAGCGGTGGGGACCGCTGTTCGTGCCGGTTTATTTGGGCTGTTCGGCATGGTTGTGGCTGCGTGGCTACGACGCTTATCTCGACAATCCGTTCGAGGAAGAGGCGTATCGAGTGGCATAGGCGTCCGGCCTGTAGTTCACGGCGCTGCCGATTCGGATTGCCACAAAAAACACGAAGAGACACAAAAAATCATACCTACTTACTCGTTGTGCTTTTTTGTGTTTTTCGTGGCCATTTCGTCGAGCGCCGAGTTGCGCTAGACGCAACGGTTCTTGACCAAGCAAGCTATAATACTCAAGGGCGTTTGGCGGAGTATTTTTCATGATGCGGTGGTTTATCGGGCATTCTTTCTCTGCGTTGATCTGCGTTGTGACGGCAATTGCTCTGGCGCCGCTCGCTGCGAGTGGCCAAACGCGGGCCGAGTTCGAGCAGTGGCGGCAGCGGCTCGTGGATGACATTCTTGTCCCGGCCGGCATCAAAGACCCGCGGGTCATTCAGGCGATGAAAGACACGCCGCGGCATGAATTTGTGCCGCTGCCGGAGCGGGCCAAGTCGTATTACGACATGGGCCTGCCCATCGGCTACGGCCAGACGATTTCGTCGCCGCTCATCGTCAGTCAGATGACACAGGCCCTGAAGCCGCAGGCGACCGACAAGGTGCTGGAAATTGGCACCGGCAGCGGCTATCAGGCTGCGGTCCTCAGCAAGCTCGTGAAGGAAGTCTATTCCATCGAAATTGTTCCGGAGTTGGGAGCGTCGGCCAAACGCGCCCTCAACCGCCCCGAATACAACAACGTCTTTACCAAGGTCGGCGATGGGTTCCTCGGCTGGCCCGAAAAAGCCCCGTTCAACAAAATCATTGTCACTTGTTCGCCCGAGAATGTGCCGCAGCCGTTGATCGATCAGCTGGCCGAAGGCGGCATGATGGCGATTCCCGTCGGAGAGCGCTATGCCCAGACGCTGTACCTGTTCACGAAGAAGGGCGGCAAGCTCGAAAAAGAAGCCCTGCTGCCGACGCTGTTTGTGCCGATGACGGGCAAGGCAGATGTTGAGCGGAAGGTGAAGCCCGATCCGGCGAACCCGCATCTCGTTAACGGCAGTTTCGAGGAAGAGCCAAACTACAAAACGGAGGGCGGGCAGCCCGGCTGGTATTACGAGCGACTGGTGACTCGCAAGAGCGACGAGCGAGCCCCCGACGGCAGGCACTACATCGAATTTAAGAACGACGTGGCCAACCTCGACGGGCACTTGCTGCAAGGTTTTCCGATCGACGGCCGCACCGTCCGCCAGATCGAAGTCTCGGGCTTTGTGAAGACCGAAAACGTCATCCCGGGCACGCAAGACCTCGATCAAAAGCCTTTTATCGCCATCACGCTCTACAACGACGTGCGGCGGCAGATTGAACGTCTCGACATCGGGCCGTTTCTCGGCAGCTCCAACTGGCACGAGGAGCGACGCGTCTTCCAAATCCCCAAAGAAGCCCGCGAAGGCATCATTCGCATCGGCCTGTTCGGCGCGACCGGCGTCGCCAGCTTCGACAAAATCGAAATTCGCAAGGTGAAATAAAACAATGCGAAATAGAAGCAAAGTGAAGTAAAGTGAAACAAGACTATCCAGGGCTGACGAACGTCAAGATTTTGCGTCCACTGAAGCCGCTGACGCTCGTCGTTGCGTTCTTCGTTGGCTTAGGGCCGGCTGCTTGGGGGCAACAGGGACCGAGCAAATCGGCGAAAAAGAAAGGCAGCGAGGCGACTGTCTGGGTAAACACGCCGGCTGCGAGCACGCTACCGGCGGGGGTTACGCACCGCACCTACTTTAGCCAGGCGATGGGGCATGACGTCGGCTACTGCATCTATTTGCCGCCCGGCTACAGCGATAATACGGCCAGCCGGTATCCGGTTATTTACAACCTCCACGGCGCGGGCGGCGATGAAACCCGCGGTCTCTTGGCGGCGGAAGTGCTGGATGAAGGCATCCGTACCAAGCGCTGGCCGGAGATGATTCTCGTCTTTCCCAATGGCGGCAAATCGACGCTTTATAAGGACTCGCACGACGGCAAATCGCTGCCGGAAACGAGCTTTATCAAGGAGCTCATCCCGCATATCGACGCGACCTATCGCACGATCGCCGCCCGGCATGGCCGCTGCATTGAGGGCTTTTCGATGGGCGGTCGCGGCTCGACGCGACTGGCGCTCAAATACCCGGAGATGTTTTGCTCGCTGTTCAATCAGGCCGGGAACGTCTATCACGTCTCCGAACTATTCGACTCGCCGCCCAATGAGGACTATCGGACTTATTTAGGTCCGGACAAGAAGCGGTATGTCGACAATGATCCGTATTTGCTACTTGCCAAAAACCTGGATCGTATCAAAGGTCGATTGCGGATCCAAATTTTCTGCGGCACACAGGACGACGGCCACTTGCCGAGTGTCCGTGAGTTTCACGCCGCTCTACTGAAGGCGGGCATCGATCATACCTATATGGAAATCGAGGGGCTTGCCCATGATCGAGCCAAGATGATCAACCAGTATCGGGCGATCTGGTTCGATTACCATGTCGAGTCGTTGCGATTGGCGGCGAAACCGGCTGGAGCTCAGTGATCGCGTAAAACGAAGGCAGCCCCCACGTTCCATGCGGGGACTTGCCTCACAACTCTTCATTCCACTCAGGCGCTCTTGCGCTGCATGGCCGAAAATCAGATCGACATCCAGGTCATCCGATTTTCAAGAGACGATTCTTAACGATAGCGACGGCAGCAATACCACATGCCGCTGGCGCTGCGGGCATAACCCACGTCAATCGTGGCCATGCCGCTGTTGCCGTAGCAGCAGATGCTGTACGCGGCTTGAGGCGTGGCTCCGCAGCCGCAGCCTTCATAGCCGCGATTGCCGCCAAAATGGCCGACGTAGTTGGAGGCGGCCATCCGATTGGCGACGCCCTGGGCCGTGCTCACATCGTACGACACAGGTTTCGGGTCACTCGTTACCGGCAACGACGCCGACGCCAGAGCAACATCCGATGTCGCAGTGGTCTCTTCCGAAGTGGAAGTGTTTGCGGGCGCAGCGGCAGTCGTCGCGGCCGGCGCGGTTCGCGCGGGCTGGACGTAATTTGCGTTGTTGTAGTTGCTGTAGTTGTTGCCTCGATACCGGCGGGCTTCCGCCGTGTTCGAGAGCGCGAGCAAAACTCCACAAACCAAAATTGCAACAATCCGTTTCATATCAATCGTTCCATCAAACGTGTAAACAAACCAAAAAAAACGATAGTGAGATCCAACTCGTTACATAACTCATCTCCCTAACGAGGAAAAAATGCCTGCGCTTGCGGCGCACGTGTGCGGCAAGCGCCGAAAGCGTCTGCGCGGCAGCGCACGTGTTCAGGCACGGTGTACCGTATTCATGCACGGTGTACCGTGTGTATGCACGGAATACCGCGTATCGGAACGGACTACCGTTGTGCACTCACGGAGTACCGTGTGTGCCAGCACGGCGTGCTTCTGCCACTACGCTGCTCTTCTGGGCCGTGCGCTGCTGCTAGGTAATGTCAGCCCGATTACGGGCGGCTAGAGTAAGATTGCAGCGCGACGGCTGGCATCCGGCCGACCAACGGCGCGTCGCCAGGCAGCGAATCGTTCCCATCCATTGGGACGCGAGACGCTCTCACGGGACTTCCTTCATGCGGCCCCTCGCGGCTTCTGAAAAATCAGAAGTCCGCGAAACGACGAGACCGCCAAACAACGTGAACAGTTTACGCATGGGCTGAGGCGTGAAAACCCGCCTTGACAACCCGGGTTAGTCCTGAACCGGACAGTTTCGTGGCCGGTCACGCCAAAAGTGGCTTGAGAACTTGCCCACGGCTAATGGAAAACGGCCGGCCCTGCGTATCATGCATCTCGGCGTCGGGTGAAATGCCCAGACAGTGAAACATCGTGGCCGTGATATCCTCCGGCCGCACCAGACCATCCTTCGGATACGCGCCCATCCGATCCGACGCCCCATAAACCATACCGCCGCGAATTCCTCCGCCCGCCATCGCAACCGAAAACACATGCCCCCAGTGATCCCGGCCCGCTCGCGCATTGAATCGCGGCGTCCGGCCGAACTCGGACAAGCACAGTATCAGCGTGTCGTCCAGCATTCCTCGCACCGACAAATCGTCGAGCAGCGTGGCGAATGCCGCATCCATCGGCGGAATTAGAACATTTTTCAGCCGTTCGGTTTCCTTGGCATGCGAATCCCAACAGGGAGCGTCCGTCGGCTCGTCCGGACCGCGGTACCAATTGACTTGCACCAAGCGCACTCCCGCTTCGACTAACCGGCGCGCCAAGAGCACGCTCTGTCCAAACTGTGTATTCCCATAGCGGCCACGCAAGGACTCAGGCTCGCGTGCCAAGTCAAACGCCGCTCGCGCCGTCGGCGAGGCGAGCAGATCGTACGCTCGTTGAGTCAGACCATCATAGCGCTCCAACTCCTTGCTGCGATCGACGCGGGCAAAACTTTGGTTGAGATCATTGAGCAGCGAGTCCCGCAGTTGCAACCGCTCCAGGGGCACATCCACGGGCAGATGAAACTCAGGTTTGAAATCGGCTGACGCGGGCGTACACCGAAACAGCCACGGATCGGCATTTCTTCCCAAAAATCCGCCGTCTTGCCCCGGCCAAATCGAACCATCCGTATTGAAAATGTGAGAGGGCAAGCGAATCGCCCCAGGCAACGATCCACGTTGTGGCAACAGCGTGCCGACGACCGAACCGACATTGGGCACGTCGTTCGGCGGGCCTGGATTGGCGTTCTCTTTGTTTGGCGGCGCATGCGGGCGTCCAGTCAGCATGTAATAGCCGCTCGACGAATGCGCGTTGTCGTCCGTCGAAACCGCTCGCAATACGCACAGCTTATCGGCCCGCGCAGCCAGTTGCGACATCAGCTCGCCAAACTGAATGCCGGGCGCGTTCGTGGGAATGGCGCCGATCTCGCCGCGAACTTCCGCGGGCGCTTCCGGTTTCGGATCCCACGTCGAGTGCTGCGGCGGCCCGCCCATCAGAAACAGCAAGATGCACGACTTGGCCTTGCCTGTATTAGTCTGCCCGGCAGCATTTGCGGCTTTTTGTTCCGCCGCAAATAGCTGTGGCAAACTTAGTGACGTCAGGCCCAGCGTTCCGGCCTGCAGCATCGCGCGCCGCGGCAGCTGATCGCATAGCCGCGCGCCTAGTCCGCGAATTGACAGCATCTTCGAAACTCCAAGTGACCGCTCGCTTGAATCCCCGTGTGTTTGCGTGGCAGCAAATGGATCTCACATGCAGCGCAGCTATCATAACAGAGCTCAACGGACAACTAAACTTTGCAGCCCGCGGCTGTCGCTCACAAATCAATCCAACTAGCGAGCGGGCAGTTTTTTAATGTTTTTGCGGGTGTGTAAGGTCCGGCATTCGGCACGGTATTTCCTGATGTTCGGCGACGACGCCGCGGCCCGCCCAACGCCGCCACCTGAATTGCCGGCAAAGTCGTGTTTGTCAGTCAGTCGCTTGCAATTGAGGAGATAGCAAATGACCGCTCGCATCGCCCCTGTCGATTTGGCCGCTGCCAATGAACCGACGCAGCAGCTTTTTGCTGCCGTAAAGGCCCAGATGGGCAAGGTTCCCAACATGATGAAGACGATGGCCCACTCGCCGCCGCTTTTGGAAGGCTATCTGGCCTTCGGTGGAGCGCTCAACAAAGGCGTGCTGCCGGAAATCGTGCGTCAACAAATCGCCCTCTTCGTCAGCCAGGAAAACGGCTGCGAATATTGCCTGTCAGCCCACTCGTTGATCGGCCGGCATGCCGGACTCAGTCGTGAGCAGGTAGTCTTGGCTCGCCAGGGCGAGGCTCAGGACGCTAAGCAGCAAGCTGTGCTCAACCTGGTGCAAAACATTCTCGACTGGCGCGGCAACATTTCGAATGAGCAATTCGCCGCGGCCCGCGCAGCCGGCCTCACGGACGCGGAAATCGCCGAAGTCGTGGGCCACGTCGCTCTCACGACTTTGACCAATTACTTCAATCAGCTGACGCAACCCGACGTCGATTTCCCGCGTGTTTCGGCCAATTTGGAGCCCTCCGCGGCGTTGTCAGCATAAAAACTCTTGCGTAAGTGCCGGCCATGAGGTCGGTAATACACACGGAGAGGTTCGAGCACCACACACTTACTTGCTTTCCCAACCAGGAACCCAACCATGTCCACCAATCTCAAAGGTAAAGTTGCCGTCGTCACCGGAGCATCGAAAGGCATTGGCGCCGCGATCGCCAAACAGCTCGCCGCCGCCGGGGCATTCGTCGTCGTTAATTATTCGTCGAGCAAAGAGGGCGCGGACCGTGTCGTCAATGAAATCAAATCCGGCGGCGGCAAGGCCGTCGCGGTTCAAGCCAACGTCGCGAAACCAGCCGAAATCGAGCGGCTATTTACCGAGACGAGAAAGGCCTTCGATTGGCTCGACATTCTTGTAAATAACGCCGGCGTCTATGAGTTCAGTCCCCTCGAAAACGTGACCGCCGAACATTTTCACAAGCAATTCGACCTGAATGTGCTGGGCCTGTTGCTCGTTACCAAAGAGGCCGCGAAGCATTTTGGCCCGGCTGGAGGTTCGATCGTAAACATCAGCTCGGTCGTCTCGCATTCGCCCCCTGCCACCGGGTCGGTTTATAGCGCAACGAAGGCGGCTGTCGATGCGATCACCAAGTCGCTGGCGAAAGAGCTCGGCCCGAGGAAAATCCGCGTCAACGCGATCAATCCGGGCATGGTCGAAACGGAAGGCCTCCGCGGCGCGGGCATTGCCGAAAGCGATTTCAGGAAAACCGTCGAGGCCCAAACGCCCCTCGGCCGCATCGGCCAGCCCGACGACATCGCTCCCGCCGCGGTCTTTTTTGCCTCCAACGATTCCTCGTGGATCACCGGCGAGACGCTCACCATCTCCGGCGGCTTCGCTTGATTCGCCACGCAGAGGTCAAAGCCAACCGTCGCGTTGTCCGACCAGAAGACTGGTCGGACATTTTTATTGCGCGGCGTCGCTAATTGCGGACTTGTGCCCCCTCCAGGCGGTAGAGCGACCAGGTATTGCCGTCTGGGCCCTGGAATGGCTCGAGTACGAGCGTGCCTTCGACCTTGATGGGGCTGGGAGTGAAAAGAACAGACGAGTCCGCTTTCAGCTTCACGTCCGCCAGGTGATCGGCCTGGCCGCCCGGGCCAAATTTGCACTGCGTGTTTTTCAGCAGAATAAACTCTTTAATGCCGCGCTGCCCGGCCTGGCCGCCGTGCATATAGCCGACAATCGAGATTCGCTTGCCTTCCAGGTCTTTCACGCGATCGGAGATCATGAACGGCCGGAAAACCACGTCGGCCTGCATGCCGAGATTAACATCGTCCCAGGTGATTTTTTCCGCGTCGCCCGGTTTGGTTGTCGATCGATCGGCCGGCGGGCGCTGCGGCTGAGCTGGCGCGACTGGTTCTGCCGTTGGTGCACTTGCCGCGGTTGAGCCTTCCGAATTACTCGGCGGGCTTTCGGTTGCGACCGGTTCCGTTGCAACCGCCGTTTCATTCGTCGAGGCCGACGAAGAAGGCATGGGCGCATGGCCCGCGATTGGACTAGCCGCCGATGGCCCGCCACAACCGGCGATCGTCCCTACGACCCAAGCGCCCAAGATGCAAACCAATGACGAACACCGCGTTTCCATTCCTTGAATCCTAACACAAAGTGGACCACCCGCTCCGCCAGTGGCCATAACGAGTCAGAACATAAATAGATCGTCAAATAGGCGAAGTCTTAATCAGCTAGCGGTTATTTGGCCGCCGTTTTTTCCGGCAATGGCCGCGGCGGCGCTGCGAATTTTGCGATTTCCTGACCCTGATCGTTCCAAATTCGCAAGATGCTATCAAGCCCGCCGGCGAGGATCGTCTTGCCGTCGGCACTGGCGGCGACTGAGTACATGTAGTCGCTCGTACCTGAAAAATCGCGTTGGCTATTACCGTTAGCCGAATTGATCGCACGGACCTTGGAATCCCCCCCGCTGGCAAGCACAAGCTCGTCCGTAATGAACGCCACGCTGGTCACTTCCTTAGTGAATTGATTTTGCACCGTGCGAAGCTGGTCGCCAGTGCGGGCGTCCCAGATTTTCAGCACCATGTCCGCTCCGCTGGAGACCAGCGCCCGGCCGTCCGGCCGCCACGCCACGCCCAGCACGTGATGCGTGTGCCCTTCGAACGACCGCACGTGCTTGCCATCCGCCACATTCCACAGTTTCACGAACCGATCCGCCGCGCAGCTCGCGAGTTGCTTGCCGTCCGGCGAAAACACCAAGCTATTGACGGTATCGCTGTGCGGCTCTTTGATCGCCAGCTTTTCCGCGCCAGTTGTCACGTCGAACAGCTTGATTTGCCCGCTCCGCGACGGCTCGCCGCTGCCGACGGCCAACGTTTTACCATCCGGCGAAAAATCGAGCGCGGTCACGCGATCGGTGAATACCGCGTCATCGCTCGGCGAGCCGATCGTTCGCTCGAGCTTCCAGTCACTGCCGATGGCCCATTTCGACGCGCCGCTTTTGCCGACGACAACAACATGGCTCCGATCGACGAACGCGACGCGCGTCAGCGCGGGACCTGCATCATAGACTTCCACCGCGGCCCCACTGGCAGCATCCCATGTATGAATCGCGCCGTCGTCGCCAACCGTCGCCACCAGCAAATCATCCGGCGAAAACGCAGCTGCTCGAACCGGCATTTCAGCGTCTTTCACCGCCGCGTTGGCCTTCGCTACTACATCGTCGGCTGTTTTGGCCGTTTCTTCGGCCGCTTTGACCAGCGATTCAAAACCGGGAATCGCCTCCGTCGCTTTTTTCACCGCTTCATTGGCCCGCTCTACGCCGCGCTTGGCCGTATCTACGTTGCGTTTGGCCACCGCTTCTTCATCCACCGACTTCTGATGCGCGGCGGCGAGGTCCTTCGCCTTTTTTTCGGCCTCGGTGAGCTTGCCGGCCGCTTCTTCGGCCGTTTTCGCAGCCTGCTGCTTGCCAGAATCGAGCAACTTGAGAAGCGCTTCGATTTCAGCAGTGACTTTATCAGTCGCTAACTTAGCGATTTTTCCCTCATCGGTCTCGATCTTCGCCGCCGCCTCCTGGCTCACCTTCGCGGCCTTGAGCGCCTCGTCGCTCTTGGCGAGTACTTCTTCCGCAACCTTTTTTGCCTCGTCTGACTTTGTCTTGGCGGCGATCACATCGGCCAGCAACTTGTCCGCGGCGGATTTTTCCTCGCTGGCTTTCTTCGCAGCCTCTTCCTTCGGCTTCAAATCATTCTCTGACTTGGTCAGTGCGTCGGTCGCTTTCGTTTTGTTCTCTTCTTCCGCCTTTTTGCGGCCGTTGGCATCCTCTAGATCCTTTTTGGCCAGCTCGGTGTGTTTTTTCGCCAGCGCTGCTGCCCGCGTCAGCTCTGCCGCTTTGAGAGACGACCGCAAATCGCCCTTCAGCTCGGCGAGGCTCTTGCCGGCCGCAACATCCCAGAGCTTCGCGGAGCCGTCAGTGCCGATCGTGACCACTCGCTTGCCGTCGGCGCTGGCGGCAGACGCGGCGATAGCTGAACCGTGATTGATCGTCTTGGATTCTGTGCCCGTGGCAACTTTCACTTCTTCGGCTTTGTCACCCGGCCTAACAGATTTCGAGGCATCATTCGCCCCCAGCGCGGCCGCCGCGTCAGATTCGCTCATGTCTGCGATCTTGTTTCCGCCCGTCTTGTGCCAGAGCTTGACTGTGCGAAAGCCGCCTGAGGCGAGCCAAGTTCCATCGGGGCTGAACTTCAGCGATTGAATCAGATCGAGGTCCGCAACGCCCGGCTGCTTATAAATGCCGCCGGACAAGAGTGCCGGATCGGTCAGCCGTCCCAGCTCCCGCTTGCTCGGCACATGCACCAGAAAAATCTGATTCGCACGCGAAGCCGCGGCATACTGGCCGTTCGCCGTGATCGCGACTGCATAAATTGGATTGATGCCCGGCGGCAGCGGCTGCCAGGCAATTTCCGTGCTCGCCGCTTTGACTTCGCCCTTCGCGCCTTGATCGATCCAGAGCTTGATCAGACCCAGCTCCTGCGGCGTCAGCGGCTTCGCCTTCACGTCGTTATCCGGCGGCGGCATCAGCGGCTCTTTTTGCTGGCTCGCGAGCCTGAGCAACCGGCTCTCGCCGCTCTTCCCTGCCACGACCGCCGGCCCCTCGCCTCCCCCCTTCAAAATCATTTGCGGCGATTCGAGCACCAGGTCGCCCTGAGCCTCCGTCGCGCTATGACACGCCAGGCAATTCCGCCGAAAAACCGGCAGGATTTCTTTTTCGAAATCGACTTCAGTGTCGCGCTTGATCTCGGCGATTTCGATCGGGGCAGCAATGGCGCAGGGGCCTAAAGCCATCGCAAACAAAACAGACAAGATGGTCGAAGCGTAGCAAATGAATTTCATGAACTCGTGCTTATGTCTATTTTTCAAGCGTGATTTGTACGGGCAATGTGGATTCGACTTGAACATTGTTAAACCGCCCCCGCGCACGCAGGGTGCAGACGTATTCTCCCGGCGACGCATCATCCGCAGCCGCAACCTCTAGTTTGCCTTCGCCTTCATCTTTTTTCAAAGTTAGCTTTTGGGCGGATAGCCCCTGGACGGCGGCCGGAGGCTCCAATGTGACATCTACCTGATCCGTAAAGCCGTATAGCCGCTCCAAGTTCACTGCCAGCGCCTGCTTGTCGCCTGGCTTGAGCGGCGCGGGCGGAGAAATGGCCGACAATTTGAAGGGACTAGAAGCGACGCGCAGCCGCACAGGAGTGCTGATCAAGGCGATCGGCACGTCTTTGGATTGATTGACTTTTTTTACGTCGTCCACCCGCTTGTCGCAGTTTGACTTCGCCTCGGTCGCCTGGCTCAGCTTCTCCTTAGCCGCTTTCAGCGCCTCGTCGTTTTTCGCCTCGGTAGCGCTTTTGATTTCGTCCTCGATCGCTTTGATCATCTCTGTCAGTCGCTTTTGCTCGGCCTCGGCGGAAGCCACCGCGTCGGGATTGCGGGCGTATTTTCGCTTCGACTCGCCCTTCATGTAGAACGTGTAGCTGCCGGGCCTTATATTCTGCTGATTGAGGGCCAGCTCAAATTTCGCCTCCGTATTATCCGCCGAGAACGTTACGTCCTTCGGCCGCATCTGCTGTGTGAGGCCGACCGCAGTGAGCTTGATGGCGTCTTTGAATTCGTCGCGGCGAACCAGCTTAATAGGAATCTCAACAGTTGCTCCGACGGACGTCTCATACACTTTCTCCTCACCCACACGCACGAACGCCGGCTCAACCTCCTTGTCAATCACGCCGAGCGAGAGGCTTGGCGCTAACCGAAATTCGGCCGGCTGCTGTTGGCGATTGGGCGTTCCCCAGACGACGACGCCATACCGAGCTTCGCGCGTGACCTCTCGGCCGCCGATTTGCCCTTTCGCGACAACCTTAATCGGACCGGCCCAGGCCGCCGCATCGTCGGCCGCCATAATCACGAGCGAGCCTTCATTAACCCCGCCGCCCAAAACCGCGCCCGGGCAACTCACGCCGCGCGGTAGCCCCTCGATGTTGACGGCGATCTCGCCGTCAAATTCGTCTCGCCGCTGCATGACGATGGCCATCGCGACCGTCCCGCCGCGGCGGATGCTCGCTGTCGCCAGCGCCGTCTGCTGCTGTTGCTGCTGATTCGCGGGCGGCGATGTCGGATAGACGACCAGCCGAAAATCGGGCTTGGGCTCACGAATCGCCAGGCGATAAATCATCGACGGATCCTTACGACTGTCGCCAAACTGGTCGCGCAACATCAGCCGATAGGTGCCGCTCTCGGGCGCAACGAATTTGTAAGCCGGATCGTCACTCGAGGCATCGAACTCGTCCGCCGTAGTCGGCCGGCGATTGGCTCGCTCCGGCAGATCATCGACCTGGGCGATTTCGGTTTGCTGCTCCTGGCCCTTGTCGTTTTTTGTCACCCGATAAAGGCCGAAAAAGGGATCGCTGGGAAGGCCAAGCTGATTGGAAATGGCTTCGATCCAGAGCCTCTGCCCTTTACTGGCGTCGAACTCGAACCAGTCCGTGTCGCGCTCGGGATAGAACTGGCCAGCAATTTCACAGGGCACTGCGATTTTCTGAGCCTGAACCGCCGTACTGTTCGGCTCGGCCTCCATAACGACGGCCGGCGTCTTGGAGAAATAGATGGCGACTGGATTGGCCGCGCCGCTCGACGTGGGCAGACGGTATTCGATGGCGTCCTGCCAGGCTCGCGCCAGCGGCGCATAACCGCTGAATTGTAGTCGCGAGAATGCCGCCTCATCGGCCGGCAGCGAGATATTTACCGGCAGCATTTCGAGCGCCGCGCCGCGGCACGTCAGCCCCGGAACGGACTTCCCACCGGGCAGATTGCGGCCGTAGAGCGTGAACTGCGTCGTCGAACCGGCTGGCGCGCTAGGCGGAAAGACAAAATCGATAAAGGGCGCGGCGCTGGCCGTCAGGCGGTAAAAGTAGTCGCTCCCACCACCATAAATTTCGTCGTAGAGCTTGAGCAGATACGGGCCCGATTCCGGCGCGGTGAAATCCAGCACCGGATCGGCGCCCGCGCCTTCTTTGATTTTTTTCAGCTCCCGGCCGCTGGGATCAAGGACCACCAGCGTGGGATCGAGGCGTGAATCAATCCGCCTCGCCGCCACTTCGATTAGTGCCCGCTCACCTTTTTTCAAATTAAGTCGCAAGAATTCAAAGCTGTTTGCCTCGATGCGGCCGTTCACTGTCGTGCCCAGCGGCACGTCGAGCGCTTTATCGGGCGACGAGTTCGCGCTCGCGTCATTGATTTCCTTCAAGGCACTCACAACGAACGAGCGCGGATTGGAAACGCCAAAGCGACCCACAGCGCGGACTTCGTACGTTCCCGGCGGCACATCGCCGCTAACATTCACGACAAATTGATTCAACGCGGCATGCTCTGGCTCAACTGTGGTGGCCGCGACCATTTTGGGCTTGGCTGTGATGCCGGAATGATTGAAGAGCAAACGCGAGCAATCGTCTAAATCGGCTCCGGCGATTGTCAGCTCAACGACTGATCCTTGCTGTCCGCCAGCCGGAAAGACGCTCGTGAGCTGCGCTGTCGGTAACTGCGCAAATGCCTGCCCAATTGAAACTAACGCCACTGCCAGGGCGAGAAAACACTCACGCAGGGGCACAGGTGCGCAGAGACTCATTAGGCGAAATTGCATTTTCTCCTCTGCGCCTTTGCGCCTCTGCGTGAAAACTCTCAGTGATTGAACAAGAACTCTTTCGTATTAACCAGCGCCCAAACAATATCCTCATACGCCCGCTTGGGGTCTTTCTCGTTTTTATTGATGTGAGCGATCGCGATCGACGACTCTTCCGTCGTCGGCTCGCGCGAAAACGCCAGCAGATACAGCTCGCGGATCTTCGGCTCGTGCGGCCGCGATGAATCGCCGGCCAAGCGGGCGGCGCTGCCATTCGCCGCCGTCAGCTTGCCTTGAATCTCGCTCGAATTGAGCAAGTGCAGGCTCTGGGCGAGGTTCGCTTCGCTGGAGCGCTCGCATTCGCACGCGCTCGACGACTCAGGCCGGCCGAAAACGGTCAAAAAGTACGAGTTGAAGCCCGTATCCGGAAGCTGCACGGCCCGGGTTCCGGCGGGAATGCCGCTAAACACAGTCTGCGTGCCGGTGACCTGATCGATCGCGTCGAGCAGCACTTCGGCGTTGAGCCGCTTCGGATAGTACCGCGAGAAATTCTGCTTATCGTCCTGGTTCCAATCGTTCGGCTCGGCTGCCAATTGATAGACCGTCGAAGTCGTGATCGTCCGCACTAAATGCTTCAAATCGAAATTGTGATTAGCGAAATCTTGGGCGAGTGCGTCGAGTAGCTCCGGGTTGCTCGCCGGGTTCGTGACCCGCATGTCGTCTTCGGGATCGACCAGCCCGCGACCGAAGAAATGCTTCCAATAGCGATTGACCAGCGAGCGACTGAAAAACGGATTGTCCTTGCCCGACATCCAGTCGGCCAGCGCCTGCCGCGGGTCCTGCTCGGGCGATAGGTCCAGCGGCGATGTGCCCAAACCGCTCGGCTTCAAGTTCTGTCCTGTTTTCGGATTCTGAGCCGTTGCCATCCCGACCTTGTGGAAAATGCGGTCCTCGTTCTGCACCTGTCCGCGCTTGCGGCCTACCTGCGTGAAGAACGCCGAGAAGCCGTAATAATCCGACTGGCTCCATTTCTCGAACGGATGGTGATGGCAGCGGGCGCACTGAATCCTCAGCCCCAGGAAAAGCTGGGCGACATCTTCCAGTTGCGTCGAAGCGTCCTTCACCTCGCGATACCAACCGACGGGCGGACTTTGCCCCGGCGTGCCGGTCGCTGTGAGAATCTCGCGCACGAATCGGTCGTATGGCTTGTTCTCATTCAGGCTTTCGCGAATCCACTCGTGAAACGCAAACGTTGAGCGCTTCTCGACGTCGAGCCGCCGCTTATTCCGCAATACTGCGGCCCATTTATTCGCGAAATAGTCGGCGTAATCGGTGCTGTCGAGCAGTCGATTCACCAACTTCTCGCGCTTATCGGCGCTCTGGTCGGCTAGAAACTGCTCGCTTTCGGCCAGCGTCGGCAACCGGCCCGCGATATCGACGCTCGCCCGCCGTAAAAACGTCGCGTCGTCGCTGATCTGCGAAGCCGGCAGGCCCAAGGCCTTCAGCTTTTGAAAAACCAACTCATCGACGAAGTTTTTTGCCGGCGGCAGCTTGTCTGCTTTGATTCCAAGCGGAATGGTGGCCCGAAAAACATCGACATGGCCCAGATACCGCGCCATCACCGCGACGCTGCCGGTAAATTGGCTCGTTCGGACGAGACCCGATGCGCTCACCTCCGCCATTTCGCCATCGTTGCTGTCGAACTGCGTCGTGCGGGTAACATCTTCCGTCGAACCGTCGCTGTAATGGGCAATGACGATGATTTGCTGCGTCCCTTCTCGCTCCATGAGGCGATCGCTCGGCAGCACTTCAATGTGCGTCACTTTGGGATCGGAATCCTTTCCATACGGCATTCCTTGCTCGATCCACCGCTGCAGCAGGCCATACGCCGGCGAATCCGCCTCGATCCGCTGACCGCCGCCGTGCGGCAATTTGGCCGTCGCCTTCAACAGCAACAGGCTTTGATCGGGAGCGGCGGGAAACAGCCGTCGCCCGCGGGCCTCTTTCACGAGGTACTCGTAATCTTCCTTCGGCTCGAAACCGAGCAACGACAGGCGAAACCCATTCTGGCCGCCCGACTTCCCATGGCACCCGCCGCCGTTGCAACTGTATTTCGTGAACAGCGGCACGACCTGATTCGGAAAGTTGATCGGCAAATCGTGGACGAGGTTGGTCACCCTAATTTTGATGGTCGCATCGATTCCGGCCGCCGCGGAAACGTGAATCGTCGCCTCGCCTTCCGCGATCGGGTCGATCAACCCGGTGGCATCGACCCGCACGATTCCCGCCGGTGACGCTTCGTACGTCACCTTTCGAGTCCAGTCACGCGTCTGGCCGGTGGTGTAAACGCCGGTGATCACCAACTGCTGCACCGCATCGCGGCCGGCAATCGTGACCACGCCCTCCTGGAGGCGGCCGGTTTCAATCTGGATCGCGGTAAGCTGACCCGGATCGCCCAGACCGGGAGCCTCCGGCTTTTTATTAGCCGCTTTGTTATCGGCGGCAGTGGCATAACTCACGCAGACGGCCAACCAAACGACAAACAATGCGGCCAAGCGGGGGGCCGCGGCAAGGCGGGGGGGCATGGTGTGTTCCTGGTGGAGTAATCCATCGGATAACTTCGCTCCATAACCATGCAGGGAACGAACTTGCGTTGATTATCGCCCGGGCAGAGCACGATTGCAAGCAAGAAGCGGATCGGTTCGCTCGTGGCCCGTGCAAAGAGAAATCTGCTACGGACCAAGGTTCCGCAATTGCATTTACCGCCGATCCGCTACGGGGGCGCCGACATTACGACTCGCGACGCCGATTTGCGTAACGGGCTGAGCCGCCCCGTTGACATCGATCACCAGCCAATCACCGACGTTGTCGAGTCCAATTTTTTGCTCGGCGGCGAAGGCCGTGATTGCCGCAGCCGCTTCCTTACCAAGAATCCCCGGCAGCAGCGCCAGCACATTGACCGTCGCGCTATGGTCGGGATTGCTGAACACCGATTTAAGCTCTTTCGCAATTTTCGGAGGGATCAGTGAGTTATGGACCCAGACTTCGATCGGCGCGGCAGCTCCCGTTGGCGGCGAGCGCGTGGGCAGCTGGACCGCCGTCTCATTGCCCTCATAAATCATGTCGGCAATCTGCAAATAATTCGGCGTGGTGCAGGCCATTAGCTTCCGGCAACCCTCGCGGGTGCGACCGCTGGCCAACTGAATTTGGAAATCGACGGACTGGTTGAGATGAGCGATGCGGCTGGCCATTTCCCGATCGAACGCCGCTTCAATTCGCCGTACCGCTCGCTGCCGCGCTATTGCCGTGATTTGCGGGTGCTGTGCGGCCACTTCTTCGCTCGCCCGCCGCTGAACAATGCGGCCAATCAAACCGCCACGCGAAGGCGCGATGTCGTCTGTGTAGCAGTGCGTCGTGGCGGCAATTTTCGATGGCAGTGCCTGAAATCCCTTCCCGGGCTCGAACACAACTTCCTTCGTGGCTTTAAAGTAGGTAATCGAATGACCATACACGGTCGCCGGCCCAGCATAGCCGGCCGTGCGCGAATAAACCGTGCCGGAAAAGACCATGTTGAAGCGCGCTTCATTGCTGCACGGAACCAGCTCGACTTGCGGCTGTCCGACGATGCGGGCCGCCCCACTAACAGGCGTTCCCAAGACCACATCGCGGACCGGGACAGTCCTATCAACGCGCCGGTTGAACTGCTGACTCAATACGTTCGCCGAAATGCGCGCGACAAACAGATGCGCAGGCCGCTCAACCGGCTGCGGCGCCGGCTCCAGCGATGTATAGGAAGACGCCGGGACTCCTGCTGAATCCTGCTGTGCCACCGTCCATCCCGACGGAATTAAGCTCAGCGCGACGCATGAAAAGAGCTTGGCTCCCCACAAAAAAAGTGCGGCACGCATGGCCGACTCCTCTCTACTCCAATAACGCAAAGAAGACGAATGCAGTTTGTGTGCCACGAAACTAACGAATCCGCAACTTCACCAACTGACCAGCCCCTCAGGTGTCAAAGGCATTAAGCCTTTTCACACAAACGCCGCCGCAACCGCGTTCGATAAATGCACCAGCCGCCAGGGTGCCCGCGCTCGCTCTGCCGTCGTAAAGATGATGCAGAACCCGCCAGTTGCCGGATCCATCCACAATAAGTTGCCGGTCGAGCCCGTATGACCGAAAGCCTGGCGGCCGAGTAGGTCGCAAAGCGGCCCGTCGGTACCGGGCGCGTTCAGCTTCCAGCCCAGGCCCCACTGCGCTGTCCGCCGAATCGGTTCGGGCAACTCCGGAAAATCATCCAGCCGATTCGATGTCATCAATTTGCACGTATTTGGCGACAGGAGCCGTATGCCATTTATCTCGCCGCCGTTCAAAACCAATTGGCAAATGACGGCAAAGTCCTCTGGCGTACTAAACATCGTGCCCCACGGCGCGCCGAGCTCGCGCCAGTATTGGCTGTTCCAGCCGTAATCGCCGCCGTGCCAGGGGGGCGTTTGCACTCGGACGATGCGACTCTCATCGAGTCCTTTCGAGCCCAGCCGCGTCGATGTCAGACCGAGTGGCTCGATAATTTGACGATAGATATAGTCGTGAATCGATTGGCCGCTGATCCGCTGGATGATCTCGGCGACGACCAGCGTTCCCATGCTCTGGTAACTCCAGTTGGTGCCTGGCGGAAACAGCGGCACGGTGTCTTTGATCGCTGCGTCGATGAATTTGGCCAGCGGTGCGTGGGCGGCCCGCAGCTCCTTATCGTTCGGCAGCATGTCGGGCATGCCGGATGTGTGCGTAAAGAGATGCGCGACGAGCGTGTCTTCCTTGTGGTGGGCGGCAAAGTCCGGGATATAGCGCGTGACGCGGTCACTCAGATTCAACAGTCCGCGCTCGACCAGCATCAGCGCGCCCATATACACAACCGGCTTCGTAATCGACGCCAGCAGAAAAATTCCATCACGCCGAATCGCCCCTGCGTCCGCTTCCGGACCTTGGCGTCCAAAAAACCGCGGCTCCAGCGTCTTGCCGTTGCGTCCAACGAGAATGACCCCGCCCGGAATCGCCGGCTCTTTGCCGCTCGTCCATTCTTCGAGGCGGTCGTAAGCCGATTGCAGCCGGTGTTCATCGAGGCGAAGGTCAGCCGGCGAAGCCTTGGGTAAATGGGACATCGTGGTGCAGAAATTGAATTAACTCAGCCGTGCGCAACCGCCGTTTTACCGTCCAGACCCGCCAGTCGCCACTATCTACAGCAATGTGCGTGGATCGAGTTACTTCGCACAGTGCCGTCGCCAGATGTCACGGAGAAGAGCCATCAAATGGTTAGCAAACCGCTTTCCGTCGCAAAGTGGCGAGGCGGCCATGCGGTCGCGTAAGCCGGTGCGAATCGCCGCTAATCGTGGCAAGTCAGTCGCCAGCGAGGCGGCCAATTCGACGTATTCGTTCAGATCGCGGGCGATCGTCTCGGTCAGCCCCACGTTCGATAGATGGCTGAGCGAATGGCGGCTGGCGAATGTTTCGCCGGGACACGTAACGACCGGGACTCCCATCCACAGCGCTTCGCAAGTGGTCAGGCCGCCGTTGTAAGGATAGGTGTCCAGGGCCAGATCAATTCGACCATATTCTGACAACAATTGCGGAGGCGAGGACCACCCCAAACATTCAACCCGACTCGGATCCACGCCCTGGTTGGCAAATTCCTGTCTCAACGGTCCGCCGACGGATGACTCTTCCATCCCACGATATTTGAGCACCAGGCGCGACCGCGGCACGCGCGTCAGGATATTGGCCCAGACTTTGACAATTTGGGGAGTGATTTTCGCCGGTTTGTTGAAGCTGCCAAAAGTGAAAAACGGTTGCACCAAGGCCGGCAATGGCGAAACGGGCGGCGCGTAGTCCGGCGGGTCATATGTCACATAGCCGTCCGGCATCCGCAGCACGCGTTCACAATAGTGCCGCTCGGCTTCCGGCGGAATTTCGTAGCGATCGGCCAAAATGTAGTCAATGGCTGTGAGGCCCGTGGTTCCGACATAGCCGGCCCAGGTCGCTTGAATGGGCGCTGGTTTATGAGCGAATACCAACAGCCGCTGTGTCGCCGTATGACCTGCCAGGTCAAAAAGAATGTCGATTCGATCGGCGCGGATTTGTGCAGCCAGTGCCTGATTGCTTAAGGCCTGAACCTCGCGCCACGTAGTACAGGCGGCCTCGAAGCGTCTGGTCAGATCGTCTTTCGCAATACGGTCGGCGTAACAAACCAATTCGCATCGACTGCGGTCAAGATTTTCAAGCACGCGGATGAGAAAGTAGCCCACGGGGTGATGACCGAAATCTGCCGAAACGAACCCGAGGCGAATAACTCGCTCCGGATTGCGGTCGTTCGCGTGAGATTCCCAAGTGGCTCTTAGTGGCGCGGCGTGCCGATTATCGACGTCCGCGTGTGCCGCTGCCAGTTGCGCGAGCGTCGTGCCGGCATGATAGGGCAGCGACAGCAGAAAATTGGCCCGCGCCTCAGAATTGTCCGGATTTATTTCCAGCGCGCGGCGATACAAAACAATCGCCTCATCGAGCTTCCGCTGCGACTGCAGCACTGCGCCCAGATTGTTGTAGGCCTCGGCATGATCGGGCTTGAGCTCGAGCCCCTGCACGAAATGTGCGACCGCTCCGTCAAGCTTTCCCTGAGCCGAAAACGCCGTGGCAAGGTTGTAGTGCGCCGTTGCGGAATTCGGCATCCAATCGAGCGCGCGTCTGAAGCACGCAATCGCTTCGTCTGATTTGCCTTGGCCCATGAAGCAATTGCCAAGGTTCAAGTGAAATACGGAATCGCTCCCATTCAATTGAATTGCCCGGCTGATGTACTCCACAGCTCGGTCATGTTGGCCGCATTGAAGGGCAACCACTCCCAGCAGGTGCCAGGCCTCCGCGTTGACCGAATCGACTGACAGAATGTGCCGATAGACCTGCTCCGCAGCTTGCAATCTTCCCGCCTGATGATGCTGCACGGCGAGCGCAAGTGCTTCCGAAAGAGGCGTCATACCTGGCATTCTGAGGTCATTGATTTTTGGGGAGTCTCGATTGGCAAATCAGGGCCGAGTCGAACAACCACCGGATTCGGCAGTGGCAATTCATCACGGTTAAATCCCGATTCCGTCAGATTTCCGCTTTCCCTCTTGCTAATTGCCTGTAAATAGCTAGCTTATACGAATTGCTTGACCGGATCGCGGATTTGCCATCATAAGCTTTTACCCTATCGTCATTCGGGAACTTCTGACGCACTTCGGCCGTCCAAGCATTGTCCGTGCTAACCGGGTCCATCGATGGACCTACGCATGGACGCGATAACGTGGAGTCTGGACAGCTCTGCGATATCGACAGAAGAGGCAAGCGGGTTGAACACGGGAACAGCGCGCCGCGGCTCATCTCCGCGGTGTCAGGGAGCAGGCTACCATGGCCAGTGCGGAACTTTCCGTCGTCTATTCAGACGACGACCAAGATCATCCTACGCGCAGTGCCGGCGACGGCCAGGCTCTGCATCGCATTCAAGAAGTTCGCCGATTGCAAGGCATGTCGCTGCGTACAGCGGCCCGCCAGCTCGGCACCGACATCCGCAGCATTCGGGCCCAAGAGCAGGCTTCGAGCGATTTGCGGCTATCGGACATCTACAACTGGCAGCGGGCTCTCGATGTGCCCATCTCGGAGCTGCTGGTCGATGACGACGAGCCGCTCTCGCGGCCGGTTCGCGAGCGCGGGGCAATGCTCAAGATCATGAAGAGCGCCCGCTCGCTAGTCGAAAGCACCCCCGCGGGCCCCGCCCGACGCATGGCCGAAAACCTCGTCGAGCAACTGCTGGAGCTGATGCCGGAGTTGAAAGAGGTCAGCCCCTGGCACTCCGTCGGCCAGCGCCGCAGTCTCGACGAAATGGGCCGCATCGCCGAACAGCCCGTCGGCGACCCCGGCAGCTATTTTGGCGATTCATTCGAGTAGGGTGGGACCAGCAAAGCGAAGCTTGCGCCGGCCCACCGTCACTCTGATCGTTTGTTCGGCGCGGGTCTCCTGACCCCGCCGCCAGCACTGATCGAAGGTCTCCTCGTTTCCTCATTCAGAATTCATCATTCTGCATTTTGCCCCGGCGGCCGGACCCTTCATCGACATTCTTCTCTCCCGCCGCCGGAATTTCCGTTCTGGGACCATTCTGGGCAGATTCTAGTTGCCGCTGCCTGACCGCCATGTTCTAACTAACGCGGCTACTCTTTGTCCGGTGGTCGCTGCGCCGGTCCGCTCGGAAACTGCTGTTCATAGGACTGCGCCATGCGACTGTCTTGCGCTTGGTCATTGTTGCTGGCCGCTTGCACCGTATCACCGCTGGTTGCATTGCAGTTGCTGGCTGCCGACTACGCCCAATGGGGCGGTTCGCCAACTCGCAACAACGTCTCAGCGGAGCGAAATCTGCCCACAGATTGGAATCCCGGTGAATTCGACCGCAAAACGGGCCGTTGGGACAACACCAAGGCCAAAAACATTAAATGGGTCGCTAATCTCGGCAGTCAGACCTACGGTTCGCCAGTCGTCGCCGACGGCCGGGTCTTTGTCGGCACCAATAATTCGTACGGCCACATTCAGCAGTATCCCCGTGATATCGACCTGGGCTGCCTGCTCTGTTTCAGCGAACAAACGGGCGAATTCCTCTGGCAATTTTCGGCTGAAAAGCTGCCCACCGGGCGCGTGCATGATTGGCCGCTCATCGGGATTGTCAGCTCGCCGCTGGTCGAAGGCGACCGCGCCTGGTTCGTCAGCAATCGGGCCGAGGTCGTGTGCGTCGATACGCGCGGCTTCTACGACGGCGAGGATGATGGTCCGGTCCTGGGCGAATATGTGCCGGTCGCCACTTTCCGACCCAACGACAACCCGGTAAAAGCTCTCCTCGGCCTTCTCTCGGCCACGCTGGACCGCGGCGAGCTACCGCCTGAAGTGCGCACCGCCATCCAAGACGCCGGAGATCAAGGCAGGGCGAAGAAATAACCTTTACAAATTGGCATTGGTGATTTGAGCGGAACGTGCGATGACTTGCGCATGCAAGAGGCGCAAGTGGAGGCGCGGATTCGCCGCAAGTTTCGGCTAGTCGCTGTGGAGCTGGACGAAC
>DASXLL010000315.1:0-2441 GCA_036496265.1 Pirellulaceae bacterium
ACTGGCGGCCCGGCACCGATTGCCGGCGATTTCCATCGGTCGGCAATTCGTCGCTGGGGGCGGCCTGATTTCCTATGGGACGAATCTGGCCGATCAATACCGGCGCGCGGCTGATTACGTCGATCGCATCCTTAAAGGCGAGAAGCCGGCTGACCTGCCGGTGCAGGCGCCGACCAAGTTTGACCTCATCATCAACATCACCAAGGCGAAGGCGCTCGGCCTCACCGTGCCGCCCGCGGTGCTCGCCCGTGCCGACGAGGTGATCGAATGATGTCGGCTGGTGGCGCTCCGTCATTCAGCAGCGAGGAGTGACGAACTATGTTCGAGGTCTCGCGACGCGACTTGATACTTGGCGCAGGCGTTGCCTGCGCTGCATTCGGAATCAGCAGGCCGATTGCATTTGTTGGGGCGGCCTCAGCCGGCCGGTTAAACCGGTTGCCGAAATAGCCGCAAATGAAGCGGAACGCCCGGGTGGCGCCGCACCATGGCGTCGGCGTGGAAACGAGAAGTGATCATAGGTGGCCGGCAACTGGTTCTTAAGAGTTCGCTGTCGGCCCCACAACCGGACATCGCCTTGGCTCGCCTATTCTATTGTCTCGTCAGCGCGGGCGAGAAGTGACGGTGATATCTCTAGCCCGAGAATCTTCGCAGTTTTGAGGTTGATGACGAAATCGAACTTGTCGGATTGCTCGACAGGAATATCGGCGGGTTTTGCCCCGTGCAAGATTTTGTCCACTAATTCGGCGGCGCGCCGGTACGAAGCCGGGAAATCTGGCCCGTACGAAACCAAAGCTCCCGCTTCGACAGTGTTCCGAAAGGAATGCATGCTTGGGAGCCGCGCGGCCAGCGCGGCTGCGTTGATGCGAGCCCCATTGGTGTTCAAGAGCGGGTCCGCGCAGACATAGAGGGCGTCCGCGTCCCCCTTGAGCCTCTCAATCGCGGGAGCGATATCATCGGTACTTCCGACTTGCGACCGAATGGTATCCAGACCAAGTTTGTGGGTCGCGGCTTCCACAAAATCCACCTCAACTGCGGTCGTCGGATTGGCGAAATTGGCCATAATCGCGAGCCGCTGAAGACGCGGGACGATTTCACGCAAGAGTTCGAGCCGCTTACCCGCAGTGTCGGTCAATTGAAGCGACAAGCCCGTGACATTACCACCTGGTCGCGCCAAACTTGCGACTAGACCGTTACCAACGGGATTCCCAGCCGCCGACATCACAATCGGAATTGTCGCCGTTGCTCGCTTTGCAGCGAGGACCTGCGCATCGCCGGCCACGACGATGATATCGACCGGACGCCGGACAAAATCAGCCAATATGCCAGCGGCGCGCTCCACGACGCCCTCTGCAGAACGGTAGTCGATAATAATGCTGCGGCCCTCAACCCAGTTCAGTTCGTCGAGCCGGTGTACAAAAGCAGCGACTCGCGGGCGGTCGACGCCTTCAATATTCGGACCTAGTAATCCGATAATCGGCAACCTTCCAGCCCGCTCCGCTTGCGCCGCAAGTGGGAAAGCCACGACCAGCGTAATGAACTCGCGACGTCGCATTGAGCCCCTAGCCAAAGTCTGATTGATTTCTGAAGCTTATCACCCCTGCAACGGTCAGGGAGCAAGAGAAAGGCAAAAAATTGTGACCCTGCGCCGCGACCCTCCCTAGGAAAGGCGTTTTTACACGGCCAAGACCCTAACCGGACGTCCTAAGCAATCGGAATTTCAATGACGAAGTAGCGATCGGCGCCTATCAAAGGATGGGTCCGCGCAGATACGATGCTGTCCTCAGGAGGAAGACATGCGGCGACGCGAGTTCATCATGGGACTGAGCGGCACAGTGGTGCTGCCAGTTGCAGCACTTGCCCAACAACAGCGCGCGATGCCGCGAGTCGGTTTGCTTTCTATTGGAGCCGATCCGGCAAATCCGGTGAATTTCCTGCCGTTCCTTCAGCAATTCCGCGCCTTGGGCTATATCGAAGGGCAAAATGTAGCATTGGAAAGACGCTTTGCCGACGGACAGGTTGATCTACTTGCGGGTTTCGTGTCCGATCTCGTAGATCAAAACGTCGATGTCATCGTGACGACTGGCGGTCGGGAGACCGAAGCTGCGGAGAAAGGGACTACATCAATCCCGATTGTTACCATGCTGCATCCCGACCTTATCGGAGCTGGTTTAGTGCGAAGCCTTGCCCAGCCTGGTGGTAATGTTACAGGTCTCACAGTCATGGAGCCCGAACTCGACGGCAAGCGGATCGAGATACTCAAACAAGCCGTGCCGGGGCTCGCCAAGGTGGGATTGATGATCAGTAGCGCGCGCGAGGATTATCGATCCGGCAGTGCTCGCAGGAGCGCTTGTGAGGCGGTCGCGCGCTCACTGAATATCTCCCTTGAGTTTGGCGAGTTCGATATCGATACTGTCGAGACTGTAATCTCCACCGTAGCGGCG
>DASXLL010000316.1:0-3442 GCA_036496265.1 Pirellulaceae bacterium
GCAGATTGCGCCGCGCCGCAACGACTAGCCCAGGGCTAGGCCCCGCCGGAGTGGGTGGCGGCAATCCGCCCGGCAGAGTCGCATTCGGATTGAGTGACTTAGCCATCTCGTTAATTCAAAGTTCAAGGTTCAATGTTCCAAGTTTAGTATCGATGTCCGTGTCGAACCAGATTCCCAACTTTGAACTTTGAACTTTGAACTCGGAACTGAGGCGGCATACGTCACCCGCTCATTGCGCTGCGGACAACATCCAAGATCGTCCGCTGCACATCCGCCAGCGGCCCTTTCACGAATGCTCCTGCCGCCGCTTTGTGCCCGCCACCGCCAAACTTTTCGGCCAGCTTGGCACAATCAACCTGGCACCGACTGCGGAAGCTAATCTTGAATCCGCCATCCTTTTGCTCCACGAAGATCACCGCGAACTGCGTCCCGCGGATACCGAGCAGGATGTTGATGACGTCTTCGGTGTCGCTCGGCAAGGCGTTCGTCTTCGCAAAGTCCTCGTTCAGCACGTGTGTATGCGCGAGCTTGCCGTCGAGCTCACTTTCGATCCGCGTCAAAATCAAGCCCCGCAGCTTTACGCGGCCCAGCGTATCTTGCTCATACAGCGTCGTATAAATCGGCGCTGGTTGGGCTCCGGCGTCGATCAGCTTCGCCGCGGTCCGATAACAACTCGAAGTCGCCGAGGGAAAGCGGAACCAGCCCGTATCCGTAGCGACCGCCGCAAACAGCGGCGTCGCCATCTCGGCCGTCAACTTCACGCCGAGCGCCTCAGCCGCCTGAACGACGAGGCTGCCCGTCGCCTCGGACGTTACATCCTTGAATTCCTCTGCACCCAGATCGTCGGCACTGGCGTGATGGTCGAGGACGATTTTCTTGCCAGCAAAGCCGCGAATGAAATCGCTGACTGGACCGATCTGAGCCCAGGCGCTCGTATCGAGGACCAGCACGATGTCGGTGTCCGCCAGATCGGCGGGCTGGATCGTCTGGCCGATGACTTTGATCTGATTTTCGGGATCGATGAAGGTCAAATTCGGCGGCGTCGCGTGGCCATTCACGATCCGCACGCTCTTACCGAGCGCCCGCAGCACCGCGGCCATGCCGAGCTCGCTGCCGAGTGCGTCGCAGTCCGGCCGAATGTGGCTGACGAGGACAAATCGCTGGTGCCCGCGAATGACTTCAACAAACCGATTCCAATTAATCGCCATGCGGCCAGTTTACGCTAGTGATACGACTATCCATAGTGCCTTCCAGTCGTCTCACGCAAAGGCGCAGAGGCGCAGGGAAAAAGGGCCTCGCTCGCGGCTGAGTTCCTCTGCGCCTCTGCGTGAGAATTCTGCTGATCTCGATGAACCTCTAGGTTCGTTTGAACCGCCGATCGAGTTCTTCGCGAGTAAAAACGAGCGCCGTCGGCCGCCCGTGCGGGCAGTGGTGCGAGTCCTGGAAGTGGTGACGTTGCTCCAGAAGAGCCGTGATTTCCTCGGGAGCCAGATAATCGCCGGCTTTGATCGCCGCTTTGCAGGCGATCATGTGCAGGAGCTCATCCAGCAAATCGCGCTTCTCTGGACTGCGTTGGCTGGAAGTCAGCAACTCCACAACCTGCCGCAGCAATTCCTCCGGGCTAAGATTCGCCAGCATCGCCGGGTAACTGGAAACAAGCAGCGTGTCGCCACCGAACTCTTCGACTTCAATCCCCAGCTTGGCCAGCGTTTCCCGTGCCGCGAGCGCTGCCGCTAAATCTGTCGGCGCGAGCGTTACGGGCTCCGGCACCAGCAGCCGCTGCATTTCCATTTGCCCCGCCAGCACCTTTTCGCGCAATTGCTCGTACAGAATTCGTTCGTGCAGGGCATGTTGGTCGATCACCACCATCCCGTCTTCGTTCTCGGTGATCAGATAGCGGTTGTGAACCTGAAAACCGAGATACGAACGAGTGTCCGTTAGCGGTTGCGCCGCCAAATTAGGCGAGCGGGAGGTGTAAGCCTCCCGGTCACCTTCCACACCGGCGTATTTCATCGTCTGCCGGCCCGCATATTCCGCCGCCTCATGCTGCCGCGCTGAAATCGGCGACGGCTGCCAAGCACGTTCCAATCGATTCAACTCCAGCGGCGGCCCCTTCGGCGCATCAAACCGCAGTTCGAGCGCCCCTTGCGAATCTTCCATCGCTCCCGTGCCTGCTGGAATCGCTCCCTTGGCCCAATCGACCAATGCCCTTCGATGTTCTTGCGCCGCGGCTGAATCCGCTGCGTCTGCCCCAGGTTCAGCGGCGTTTGTTCCAACTCGCGTCGTCAGATCGGTGGAGAGAAACTTCTTCCGAATCGTTCCCAGCAGCAAAGAATAAATCCGCCCGCTGTCGGCGAACCGCACCTCGAGCTTCGTTGGATGCACATTGACATCGACCGCTTCCGTCGGGACATCCAGCCGCAAAAAGGCAATCGGAAATCGGCCAGTCAACAGCAAGCCTCGATAGGCCTCGCCCAACGCGTGTTGCAACGACCGATCGCGAATGAACCGGCCATTGAGCAGCAAATACTGCATTCGATTATTCGCCCGGCTATGCTCAGGATCGGCAGCAAAGCCGAAGAGCCGCACGTCGCCGTCGGCGTTGTCGAGCGGAATTAGCGATTGCTCGATATCCCGGCCAAAAAACGCCGCAATCCGCTCCCGCCAATTCGCCGTCGGTGGCAAGTCGAACAGCAATTTGTCGTTGTGCCGCAGCGTGAAATGAATTCCCGGCTGAGCCAGCGCAATCCGCGTAAATGCCTCGGAGCAATGGCCGATTTCCGTCTGCGAGGCCCGCAAAAACTTCCGCCGCACCGGCGTGTTGTAGAACAGGTTGCGGATTTCGATCGTTGTGCCCGCAGGACAGCCGCAAGGGACGATGTCGTTCTTCACGCCGCCGGTCACCGTCACTTCATGGCCCGAATCGCTCAACGCTTGCCGACTGCGAATCGAAAGCTGGCTCACTTCGGCGATCGACGCCAGCGCCTCGCCGCGAAAACCGAATGTGCCGACGCGAAACAAATCGTCGGCATCCGCGATTTTGCTCGTGGCATGACTGGCGATGGCTAATGGCAAGTCTTCCGCGGAGATGCCGCAGCCGTCGTCGGCGACGCGCACGAGATCCGTCCCACCTTGGCCCAGGGTTACTTCAATCCGCCGCGCGCCCGCATCGACGCTATTCTCCAAGAGTTCTTTGACGACGCTGGCCGGCCGCTCGATTACTTCGCCGGCGGCGATCTTGTTGACGACCGACAGCGGTAATTGCCGGATGACTGACATACAAACCTTCCTTGGCGATCTTATTCCTATTATTGCTGTTCTTCGCCCGTGTCGCTGCCCGACTGATACTTTTCCAGCTTCCGATACAGCGTCCGCGCACCGATTCCCAGAATCTTAGCTGCTTCCTCGCGATTGTTGTTCGTCAACTTCAGCGTTTCTTCAA
>DASXLL010000317.1:0-4023 GCA_036496265.1 Pirellulaceae bacterium
TGGAGATCATCCCGTTCGATGAAAGGCTGGCGAGTGATACCGCCTTGCTGTGGACGGAGGCCAAGAAGGTGGGATTGTCGATGGCGGACCGCTGCTGCCTGGCACTCGGGCGATCATTGAATCGGACCGTGCTGACCGCCGAGAGACGATGGACCGAAGTCGAGTTCGGCATCAAAGTGGAGCTGATCCGGTAGGAGCAGAGCACGTCATGCCGATATCGGATCGGTTTGTATCGAAATAGCGAAATGACGAGGGAAGCGAAGGAATGGTGAATCGAAAGACGCATGCCCTTGCCAAAGCAGCCGGAGCGACGGTCCCCTGCGAGTTCGCGCTGTTCGACCGGCTGAGAGAGACGCGACAAGCAGCCGTCAAACTTGTCAAGGAATGGAAAGGCGGGACCATACCCGCCCCGCGGGGCATGTTGCTGCGTTACGATTTCCTTCTAAAGCGTGGCCGGTTCTTTCGACCGCAACCGCGCCCCAAGGGCTTGCGGCGAGGCCGCGCCAAACAGTGCTACGGCAATTCGTTTGATTTAACCGTGATAAGACCGGAACTGGCATACTGCGAGGGTTTCGTCGTCGTCCCGCTCGGGCGGGGGCAGACGACCGACGTTGAGCACGGCTGGTGTGCTACCGCCGATGGGTGGGTGATCGACCTGACGTTGAAAGAGCCCGGCCTGGCGTATTTCGGGGTGGCGTACACGGAGGAGGAAATCGGTGATGGAGATGCATTGCCCGTGATCGACGAACTCCTTGACGCGTGGCTGTTGTCAAAAGCGCGTTAGTCCAGGCATTGAAAACGATACGGCCCCGTCACAACTACACCGTCGGGCCAGCAACGGTGGTGCGGCAGGGCTATATCACGAGCCAGCGTAACCGTATTCGGATTGGCAAACAATCCTGGAGGCCAGTTTACCGCATAGGTCACACGGCGCTTCGCGCCGACGGCGATGGTTACCGTCTATGCAGAAACAGCCGAAAAAGTGCGAGTCGAGCTTAAGCACGTCACCCTATCCGGCCTTCTCGGAAATTCGCAACATGTTATCGTTCGCGGCTGGGGCGACATGCGGGGCATATTTGCTGAGGGTGGCCACCACGATGGCGTTGTTGGCAGGGACCAGAATCGACTTGATAGCGAGATGTTTCAGGTCGCCTTGCAGGAAATGCCGGATCAGGCCGTCGAAGTCTTCTATGGTGACGCTGATGTGCGCGATGACACTGTCGCCGGGCACGACAGCGATGACGTAGATCACCGCCTTTGCCCCAATGATCTTGTGAATCGACGCAACGATGTCGGGCAACTCGGTCGTTTCGTCGAATTCGCTGAACTCCTTCGCCAGATCAAGCGCCGGTTGGATGCGTTTATAGTCGTACGTGGCTTGTCCAGGCTGCTCGTCTGCCGTTGGGTCGAGAATCAGCCGGCCGGGAGCGACGCCGAGTTTGGCAGCGATCTTTTTGAAGGTCGCCATCAGCCCCTTCCGCTCTTGCTGCAATAGCCGCTTCAACGTGACGACGCTGATGGCAGGCGCGGCCGCGGCCAGCGAATCGAGCGAGAAGCCCTGCTCCTTCATCAGCCGAATGATGTTCTTCGCGTCGGCGAGATACGTTCGCTCGATCTGATCGGACATGGGGACGTTGGCGGCAAATGTTCGGGAAGTGTTTGGACGTTATCGGCAGGCGCCGGGGAGCCGTTTGCGCCGGGTGCATAGAGTCTACTGCGTCGTTGCAAGGGCAATCAAGTACCGCGAATGAACGCCCGCCCGCGACAACTCTATCCATCTTTTCACACAGGAGAAAACATCATGGAAAAGTCGGTGATTGAAGCTCGGAAGAAACGGCGAATCTGGGCCAGTGCCGGTATCGTGCTGGCGCTGGTGATCGGGGCAATTGTGCGGTTGGCGGTCAGTGACGGAACCGAGTTGCCGCCGGTGAAAGCACCGGAATCGACGGCAACGGAAATCGTGAACAAGCATCTGGCTTGGGCCGACAGTCAGGGACAAGCCGGCTTGGCGGGACGGGTGGCGCCGATTCGCGAACTGTTCGCGGAAGCCCGGCAGGGGACGCGCCCGTTTGCGGAGGAGGCGCTGGGTTGGCAGTCGAAGTGGAAGCTCGTCAAAGACTACGTGACCTCCGGCAACGAGCACAAAGAGTATTTGCAGAAGCAATTCACGAACCACGTCTTTGCGCCGGAGGCGCTGGAGATGGTCGTGCAATCAGTCGTCGCGGCGCACGTGCGACACCTGGAAAACCTGGATTCGGAATTGCTGGTGCGGCTGCAAGCCGATCTGACAGACGTTCCAAATCTTCAGTTGACTGGGAACCTTGACCCACGAAGCATTCACGAATCACTGCAGCGGTCGATGCGGCAAGCCATCGGTGCCGTTGAGTCGGAGCTGCGCGGCGGAGTAGCGTTCGAACTAGTCAGCTACTTGGCCGGTGAGGCACTCACTTCGGCAACATTCAAGCTGGCCACGTCTGCCGGCATCCTGGGCGCCGGAGTCACGTCGAGTGCGATGACGGCCGGAGTCGGACTGGTCGTTTCGCTAATCGCCGACGCGGTGCTGCGTTGGGCCTACGACGCATACTTCGACCCAGCCGGCGAATTGAGCCGTCAGCTCAACCAAACACTTGATTCGCTGGAAACCCTAATTTTGACCAGCGACGAGAGCGGGCCGGGATTGATCCAGCGACTGCAGGATTACGGCGCGCGACGCAGCAAGGCGCGCAATGCAACGATTCGTTCGGCCGTATTGCCCGCCGTGCCAGCGATGTAACGCGGCGGTTGATTTCTAAATCGGTTCTTCCATCTTTGAAAAGGAGTCTGTCATGTCGTCGAAGATCGTGTTCGGATTGGTGTTGGCAGTGTGCCTGCTGGTAACGCTGTCCGCGAATGCAGGCGTGCGCAGCAAGGCCGTCCAGGAGGCTTTTGAATTCGTCAGCAAGAAATTCGGCAAGGAGGTCGCGGAGGAAGGTGTCGAACGATTGTCGTCTCGGATGTTGCGGCTGGCTGCCACTCACGGCGATGATGTCGTGGCCACGGCATTCAAGCGGGTGGGCCCGAGAGCCGGAAAGATCGTCAGTGAAGCCGGCGAACATGGCGGTACGGCTCTTCGCCTTTTGGCAAAACACGGCGACGACGCCTTGCCACTGGTGACGAAGGGCACGGCGCTGAAGGCCGTCGCACGCTACGGTGATGATGCGACGACCGCGATCCTGAAACACGGGTCGGTCGGTGAACAAGTCATCGAAAAGTTCGCCAAGGAAGGGGCTGAAGCGCTGGTCAAGGTGTCGCCGCAAAACGGCAGGCGGTTGGCAATGATGGCCGCAGAAAATCAGCTCAAGCCTGAGCTGATGAGTGTCATCACCCGCTACGGCGACCAGGCTTGCGAATTCATCTGGCGCAACAAAGGCGCTTTGGCAACCGGCGCCGTGCTCGCCACGTTCGTGGCTTCGCCGGAACCCTACCTGGAAGGAACGCAGCAGCTTGCCGCGACGGTCGCGGAAGCGGCCGTGAAGCCACTGGCGGAAGTCCCAAAAGTCGTCGCGGCCGAAGCGGCAGCCGATACCAACTGGACCGCCGTCATCGTCTCCCTGATGGTCGTGCTCGGCCTTGCCGGCTGGCGCTGGTCGAGCCGGATTTACACCGCGGCGACCGTAATCAAAGGCGAGCGTCCGACCAAGAACGGCGTGCCCTGGCCAAGGAAAGATAACTGAACGTCGAACGTGCCCCGGTCCCGCGCAATAGGCGCGGGCCGGGATCAGTCAAGCAAATCTGGTCTCTCACAGAATTCGGAGGTAACGATGGCGGAGAAGCACGATAACTGGCAGCTTGCCGATGTCCCGGTCGACAAGATGAAGCCGGGGTCCAACGTGCGGAAGGACGCACGAGAATCCGAATTGCCGGCCCTCGGAGAAAGCCTGCTGGTGCGGCAGTATCACCCGGTCATTCTCGATTTGGAGTTTGTGATTGTCGACGGCTGGCGGCGATGGCTGGCTGCCCAGCGTGTCGGACTAAAAACCCTGA
>DASXLL010000318.1:0-7728 GCA_036496265.1 Pirellulaceae bacterium
TTTCGCTAAGCAGCAAACGGATCAGCGACGCCGCCATCGAGGACATTGCACAGATTCGCCAACTATCGAGATTAGATTTCAATTACACATCTATAACCAAGGAGGGTCTCAGTCGCCTAAAGTCAGCTCTACCCGACTGCCACATCACGGCCGCCCCATGAAGGCCAAATCAATGTAGGCCCCTTGCTCCGCAAGGGCCCGCGCACCAATTCGCGCTCAACACACAACGGACTGTCACGACCGAACCGCTGCCTCTACGGCCTAACCTCAATCACAAATCGCTGCCGCGCCGTGCCAACTTTCTCCGGGCGCAAATCAACCACCTTTTCATTGCCCCACTGAAGCTGACTCGGGTCGAGCGTCCGTTGTTCATGTTCGAGCGTCACAGCAACATCAACCTCAAAACGCCCCGCGGCTTCTGGCCTGCCGGATAATCGGCCCGCTGATTCGTCCATTTTCAGCCAGCTCGGCCCTTGCTCGAGCGTGTATCGCGGCTGCTCAACGTCCCAGTAGTTCATCACCTCCTTGCCATTCACAACCCGCGTCCGCGCATCGCCCAGTGAGCGGATTGCTTGCACGTCATACACATACTCTGAGCCTAGCTTGGCTTGCTCGGCGGGCTTGCTGTAGATGACGCTTCGCGGCGCGGCAGCATAGTCGGAGCTTCCGCTCCGCTTACCGGCCGCGTCGACGGCGACAACCCGATAAAAAGCCTTGTTGGCAGGAGAAACTTCTCCGCCCGCCCCCACCACAGCTAGCTCCGTATCGCTCGTTTCTGCCACGAAATTCGCTGCAAATCGCGTCGGGGATTTCGAAACCGTCTGTTGCCGCGGATCGTACATCCCAGCCGCGACCGTGAACGGTTCGTCGCTCACCGAAAAACCCTTCTCATCGCTGCCGTAAATTCGATAACGCGCCGGCCGATTGCCGATTCTGTTCGGCTGCCAATGCAGCACGCCGACCTTCCGCTCGCTGTCGTATTGCAAAACAACGTCCAGCGGCGGCGCCGGCCCCCGCGGCGTGAAGCTCCAAGTCGTGCTCCACGGCCCCCACACCCCTTTCGCATCTTTCGCCCGAACATGCCAATAGTATTTGCAATCCGGATTCAGCTCCCCAGGACTCTTTAAGCAGTACTGAGCCGAGCCGGCATCCGCCGTGCGCGAAATCATCTTGGCAAAACTCATCGACAGCGGCCATTTCATATCCGCTCGCGCCGACAGCTCGAAGTGATAATCGGCGATCTTGCCGCCATCGGGATCAATCGCCGGCTGCCACTGAAACACGATATCGGTTCCCTCCGCCTCGCCCCCGTCGGCGGGCGAAATAGCCGCTGCCGGCGCCGCGGGAGGTACACTGGCCGAACGTTCAATCCACTCATGCGTAATTCGCACCTGCCGCTCGCCGACCGATTCATCGGAATACGTAAATCGATTTTCCCCCACGCCCATCTCGGGCAGAGCCAGCGGCGCCATCTGCACATCATTCACGATTTTCAGTCCGCGGAGCCGCGCGGCATCCGACAGGCGGCACCGCACGTAATAGGCATAGCGAGCCGTCCCCACACAAGGAAAAAACGAATCGAGGTCGCTGCCGACGCTTTCCCAATTCTTGCCGTCCCATGAAATGTCGAACTGAGGATTTGTTCCATCGACTTGGAGCTCGCCCCCGACGAGCACATACGGCGATTGGATCGACCACACGATTTCGCCGCTCGTCCCCGCTACCGCCGCCAATCCATCCTCTGCCGCAACGATTCCCTGAGCCGAATCAGCCCCCTTTCGCCACGTCTCCTTTGAAAAATCCGGCCGATATTCCCACAGCCCGTCGCAAACCCGCTCGGGAAACTTGTGCTGCTGCGACCCAAAATACTTTACCGGCTCCGTATGACCCCACCGCCAAACCAGCGATTCTCCCGGCCGCAGCTTCATGTTCATTCCCGACCCCTGGTTCGCATTGCGATCTCCAGTTATCTCCCCTTCGAAGACATAAATCGAAGCCTCGCGTTCATCGCCGGCTCGCTCCTCCGGTCGCAGAATGCCATGCGTATGCGTCCGCTTGATCAGGTCATGATCGCGCACAATGTCCTGCTCGCTGGCAATCGTCCGGTTATCACGCAACAGATAGACCGAATGCATGTCGCCATCGAATAGATGCCACGCCTTGTCATAGAACACTTGCGTCACGCAATGTCCCACGAGCCGTGCCGGCGCGACCTTCAGCCCCGCCGCCTTCCACAAACCCGCCATGCAAATCGAGTCGTTGCCGCACGTGTTGTGCCCATAGACATTCAGCACCTTTACCGGGCTCGCCAGCTCCTTGTTGTCGCCTTGGTAGTGAAATCGATATTGAATCTCCTGCCACCACAGCGCCGTAGCCTTCTCCTGATCCGTCATCCCCGGCTCAACAGCACGGGCCGCGATCGCCGCCACGCTTCGAAAATCGTTGCGGCCGTTCGAGAGCCACGGATTGATCACATCCGTCGTTCCCACGTTTTCCAGCCGCACCGATCGATTCGATTCCCAAGTCTGCTCGAACGGCGTCCAAACGCCCTGCGGCGAACGGCAATTCCGCCCATCCATCGTGCCGCTTTGCACAACTCGATATTCGAATCGCGCAGCAGCCACATCTTGCACATGCCGCCGGGGCACGTCCGAAGCATGACGATTCGAGTTCCAGGGCGCCAGCTCCTCCCCGCATAGCGCCATTGGCAAAAGCAGCAATAGCCACAGGGTGATTCGCATATCAGTTTTCCGAGAAAGGTCGTTCCGTTCGCTCACCACCAAAAAGTCGAATATACCTCCGCAAAAGAATTTCCCGCAATCTTTCCAAATCCACCCAGAATTTGGTCCGGTTTTTTCCCCAAATTGCAATCTATCTAAGGAGGACCGATACTGCGCCCATTGGCAGGGCGAGGCTCCCGCCGAGCCTTTCGTCTGCTCATTGGGAGGGCGAGGCTCTCGCCAAGCCATTCGTCCGCCAATGCAGGCGCAGCTCGAATCGCCAACCAAGTTTAGCGCCCGCGCTCAAGTTGAGCGCACTGCCGTTGAACTTGAAATTCACAACTCACTAACTCACAACAACTTCCAGCGACTTCTACTGGCCTTTGTAATGAAAAAACTTCCAACTTTAGCGCCGGACTCGAGTCGTAAGTCCTTAACCGACCTCCGACGATCGCCCCCCGGCAATGTCGTGCCAATCGACCGCCGCACCTTCGTCCAAGCCGGCCTGGCGACGACAGCGGTCGCCCTGGTTGCCCCGCGCGCTGAAACCGCCTCAGCAGCCGAGCCAGCCGCTCCTCCCGAAATCACTGACACCAACATCCACCTCTTCGATTGGCCGTTCCGCAAGCTGAAATACGCCAAAACCGACGCGCTGATCAATAAGCTGCGTAAACATCGCATTACCAAAGCGTGGGCCGGCACCTTTGAAGCGGTCCTCCACAAGCAACTCGACGCCGCCAATCGCCGCCTTGCCGAAGAATGCCAAACTCACGGCGACGGCATGCTAAGGCCCATCGGCAGCGTCAATCCCGCCTGGCCCGACTGGGACGAAGACCTCCGCCGCTGCCACGAGCAATACCGCATGCCCGGCATCCGCCTCTATCCCGCCTATCATGGTTACACTCTCGACCACCCGGAATTTGTGCGGCTGCTTGCGGATTCCGCGCAGCGAAACCTATTACTCCAAATCGTCCTCCGCCTGGAAGACGAACGCGTCCACCACGTCGCGACGAATATTCCGCCCCTCAACGTAGCTCCGCTCGTCGATGCCCTGAAAAAAAACCCGACGGCCAAAGTCCAACTGATCAACTCGGCAGGTCCCCTCCTCGGCAACAACGTGAACGCTCTCATCCGTGACACGCAAGTCACCTTCGACATCGCCGCCTGTGAAAGCAACGGCGGCGTCGGAAAACTCCTCGAAGGTAAAAACACCAGCTACCGTGGCACCATCCCCATCGACCGTCTCACCTTCGGCTCCCACGCCCCCTTCTTCCCCTGCGAATCCGCCCTCCTGAAGCTTTTCGAATCCCCCCTCGCCCTCGACCAGTTTGAAAAACTCGCCAACTCAAACTCCCGCCGCCTGATCGCCTAGTTTCTGCATTCTGAATTCTGCATTCTGAATTTATCCTCCCATGCCCTCCGATCCCCGCCAATTTGTTCTCTCCCCCGCCGCCTACGGCCTTCCCACGCGAGAAGACCTCGTCAAGTTCCGCATCTGGGATCTCCACTATCACGGCTTCCTGGGCGGCGGCATGAAGCAGCACCTCGAAAACCTGTTCTACGTCGAGCGCATGGGCATCGAACGGATGCTCTCGGTTGACATTGCCGGCACGGCCGCCGACCCACTTGGAACCAAACTCACGGACGATCAAAAAAAGGAAATTCGCGAATACTTGGAGAAAAACAGCGACCGAATCTCCGGCTTGATTCCCATCGATCCGGGCTTACCCATCGAAAGCTGCCGCAAGATGGAAGAATGGATCGGCAAAGGTCCCTGCATCGGCATCAAGTTCTACGGCGGCAACCCCACCGGCACCGTCTGCAGCCATCCCAACACGGACGCCATCATTCGCCTCGCGGCCGACATGAAAGCCGTAATCTACATCCACACCTGGCTGAAAATCGGCGGCACGCCCCGGCGGCCCGGCGGTGAATCCGAGCGCGGCGAATCGACGCCAATGGACGTCGCAAAACTGGCCGAGCGCTTTCCCGAAGTCCCGCTCATCTGCGGTCACTCCGGCGGCGATTGGGAACTCGGCGTCCGCGCCGTCCGCCGTCATCCCAACGTCTACATCGAATTCAGCGGATCCGACCCCCACAGCGGCCAGGTCGATTACACGGTCGTCGAAATTGGCGTCAACCGTCTCATCTGGGGCGGCCACGGCCCGTCGCGATCCTACTCGACTGAGCTTTCCAAAGTCCTCGACGCCGATTTAACGCACGACGAGCGCGTCAAAGTGTTCGGCGGCAACCTCCGCCGCCTCGCCGCGCCTATCTTCCGCCAGAAGGGTTACCAAATTGATGTCTAACGCATGTCGGATTTTTCTGTCCAAACATTTTTCTGTCTCACTTGCCGTGTTTTTGCTGGCAGCGGGAGGTACTCAGCCATCGTTCGGCCAAACATCAGCTTCGCCGCCTAAGGACTTCGACCTATCAGCGATCGACACCTACATCGCCTCCTACGTCCGCGAAAAAGGCATTGTCGGCCTCTCCGTCGCCGTTATGCAGGACGGCCAAATCACCTTCGCCAAAGGCTACGGACACCGATCGCTCGATCCGTCATTGCCCGTCGAACCCGAAACCAGCTTCGCCGTCGGCTCCATCACCAAGCAATTTACGTGTGCCTGCGTTCTTCTGCTCGCCGAAGACGGCAAGCTCTCCGTTCGCGATCCGGTCAGCAAATATTATCCCAATCTGACCCGAGCCAGCGACATCACCCTCCTCGACCTCATGAACCACACCTCCGGCTATCCGGACTATTATCCGCTCGACTTTGTCGATCGCCGCTTGAAAAAACCAATCGGCCTGGATGGCTTACTCAAGGACTATGCCGGAAGCAAGCTCGATTTCGAACCGGGCAGCCGCTATTCGTACAGTAACACCGGCTACATCCTTCTGGGCGGCATCGTCGAGAAAGTAACCGGCGAAAAGTTCGGCGACTTCTTGCAACAACGTATTTTGTCTCCCCTCGGCATGAAGCACTCCCGCTTCGGCTCGCCCGACGGCTTACCCAGTCCCGCCCGCGGCTACAACGGCTTCGCTCTCGGCCAGCCTGAGCCCGCCATTCCCGAAGGCCCCGGCTGGATTGAAGCCGCCGGCGGCCTCTGGGCCTCAGCGTCCGACCTTCTCCGCTGGGACCTCGCCTTAACCAGCGGCAAAATCCTAAAGCCAGAGTCCTACGAGCTGATGATCAAGCCGCGGCAGCTTTTAACCGGCAAGCTCTCGCACTACGGCTGCGGCCTCCAAATCGACTTGCAAAACGACGACCTCATTCTGCGCCACGGCGGCGGCGTCAGCGGCTTTGTGTCGTCCAATGCGTTCATACCGCGACCCAAGTTCGGGCTAGTTGTTCTCTCGAACACCGAGCACATCTCCGCCACGCCATTGCGGGCCGAACTGTTCAATTTGCTGATGAAAGAAATCAGTATTAAAGAGGCGCCTGAAATCCCTCGAGTTAACGGCCCGCCCGCCAAACAAGTCGTCCTCGATTTCTTCAAACAGATGCAGAATGGCCGCGTGGATCACGCCCTGCTTGGCGAAGAATTCAGCCACTTTTTATCCGACGAGAAGATCAAGTCCGCCGCAATCCGCCTCGAAGCCCTTGGCGACCCTGAAAAAGTCGAAGCCGACCCCCCCTCCGAGCGCGGCGGCCTCGAAGTGACGCGCGTCAAGCTCGTCTTCAAAACCACCACGCTCCGCGCCTCGATGTATCGCTCGCCTGATGGAAAGATCGAGCAACTCCTCTTCTACCGGGAATAGTAACACTTCGAACAAATCCATGATCCGATTCATTCCCTTTGGCATCGCCGTTCTATTCACTGCCGTTTCCTTGGCTCAGCAGCCACCGCGGCCGAATATTCTTCTGCTCTGGATCGACAACGTCGGCTACGGTGACTTGGGCTGCTATGGAAACAAGGAAAACAAAACACCGAACATCGATCGCCTGGCTACCGAAGGTGTCCGCTGCACCGATTTCTACATCGGCTCGCCGAGTTGCTCGCCATCGCGCGGCGCAATTCTCACTGGCCGCCACCCGCTGCGAAATGGGCTGAACTATCAAACCAGCACGGGGGAGCGGAATTGGACTGAAGGGCTGCCGCCAACGGAGCGACTCATTCCGCAGTATCTCCAGCCGCTCGGATATGCCACCGGCGCGTTCGGGAAATGGAACATTGGCTTTCATCCGGGCATTCGTCCAACCGAGCGCGGGTTCGACGAATTTCTGGGCCACATGTCGGGAAATATCCATTACTACAAATACCTGTATCACGGCTGGAACGATCTGCGACTTGGAACCGAGTCGATCGACCGCCGTGGTACCTATTCGACCGACTTATTTGCCGACGCTGCCATCGATTTTATTAACCGGCATCGTGAGCAGCCGTGGTTTGTCTACCTGCCCTTCAACGCCGCGCATTTCGTTGGAGCGCACAATGTTGAAGCCGGCGAAAAAGTCGAGTGGCAGGTTCCGGCCAAATATTTGGCGATGTATGGCGCAAAGTCGGATGAACCTGACCAGCAAATTCGCTTTCGCGCCGTCTTAACAGCGCTCGACGACGCCATCGGCCGCGTGCTCAAAGTGGTCGATGACACTGCGTCGCGGGAGCAGACATTGGTGTTCTGCATTTCCGACAACGGCGCATTCATGCTTCCTGGCCGCGGCTTGGAGGTGCAGACGAACAAGCCGCTCCGCGATGGCGGTGTGACAACCTATGAAGGCGGCCTCCGCGTCCCGGCGATCGTTCGCTGGCCTGGACGGCTGGAATCGAACACAATCTGCCGCGAAATGCTGTCCAGTTTGGATGTGCTGCCCATGATTCTCGCCGCAACTGCCACGCCAATTCCGACGGATCGCATCCTCGACGGCCGCGATCCAACCGCAACGCTCATCGGTGATAAACCATCACCGCACAAGGCACTGCATTGGGTTTGGGATCAAGGCAAGAACGAGCAATGGCGAGGCATGCGGCAAGGGCCCAACAAAATCGTCCGCAAAGCCGACAACGAG
>DASXLL010000319.1:0-78018 GCA_036496265.1 Pirellulaceae bacterium
TCAATCGCCGGCTGAGTTAATTGCCGACTTGCTGCAGCTTGCCGATCAGCTCGGGTTTTCCAGCCTTCGCGATATGAGCGGGGCGGCTGTCGCGGCGGCCGCGCCGTCCCAGCAATGGATCGGCAAGCTCTGGCAGGTTGCCGCCGCATTTGCCTTGCTCGTGGCTGCTGTGGCCGTCATGGAAACGATTGCCTCGCCGCGCCAAGTTTCGTTCGAAGCGCCTCGAGTACGGCTAAAGGAACCAGCGCCAAGCTCTTCGACCGAAGATGCCTTGCCGACGACCGTGGCCTCGCCGCAGCCAACGACATTACCAGCAGCCGTTCCATTCCTACCACCCGCCAAGGCACTGTTGCCGACCGTTTCCAACAACGCACCGGATCCGTCCGCACAGCAGATTACTGCCAATGCGACGATTGAGCCTTCGCTCCCACCATCGCCGCCGCCGCAGACAGTCAGCTCCAGCGACTCGCCTGGGACGGAAGTAGCCACTGGAACGCCCACTCAGCCGACACCTGCCGAAATTCTGGACGCGCAAAAAACAAAGCGGATCGTTGTCGCGCCCGGCGCCACGTCGCCAAGCGAGCAACAAACCGAAGTTGTCGGCTCAATGGCCGAAGCCTGCGCCCGTGCCGCCGACCTCGGCTTGACGGAAATTGAGCTTCGCTTCACAGGGCCGCATTTGGAGCAGCCACTGGAGATTGGCAGTGCTCGCCTGAGCATCCACGCCGCTCCCGGTTATCGTCCCAGCATTGTTTTCCAGCCCCAAGTCGGCATGGCCTCCGACGAAATGATTCATCTGGCTGGTGGGGGAACGGCTCATATCAGCTTTGAAGGCGTCGAACTGCGTCTCGATCTGCCGGCTGACCTGCCGGCCGATGGTTGGGCGTTACTCTCCATCAGCACCGGCCAGTCGATTGACTTGACCGAGTGTGTGTTGACGGTGGCCGATGGCGGGATGAATCAGCCGTCGATTCATGATCAGGTGGCGATGATCGCCGTCGAGCGGCGGCGGGCCGGCGACATGATGCCGATGGCCGACCCGCAAGTCGCGATGGGCCAGCAGGCCCGCATCAATCTGGACCGCTGCATCGCCCGCGGCGAGGCGAGCCTGGTTTCCCTGACCGACGAAACGCCGCTCACCATTCGCTGGAACCAAGGCCTGCTCGTCACGTCGCAGCATCTGCTCGAAACGGGCGGCTCCGCCACCGAGCCGCAATACTACGATCAAATTGTTCTCGACCTCGACAATGTCACCGCGTATTGCCGCGAGGGGCTGTACTACCTGCGCCGCGGACCGGGCAAGGCTTATCAATTCCACGTCAACGCCTACGCCGACCAGTGCATCTTTGCCTCGAACGCGGGAGCGGCACTATTCGAAATGATCGGCCCTTCCACTCCGCCCGAGCAAGACGAACTGCAATCGACGGGTGACGGTAATCGGTTCTCGCCAGCCGACATACCGTTTTTGTTCATTCGGCCATCCGCAGGGAGTGAGCCGCAAGTTTTTAAGCTCGGCCGCCGCTGGTCGAGTGAAACGCGCTCGCAAGCCGGCGTTCCCTGGGTGCATCCGCCGGCGCTGGATCGCCCGTTGCACGAAGCGAGGAAGGTGGACTTTCTGATCGACGCCGAACCAGGCGACGGCCGCGCGGGCTTCGACCCGCTGATGCTGCCCGACGCCAGAATCGAGTAGAAGACTCCGGTGAACCACTTTAAGGAGGCGGCCGGTCGCCACGGGGTGGGCCGAAGCCGCGGCCGCTGCCGGGTGGGCCGAAGCCGCCGCGACCGGGGCCGGGGGGACCGCCGGGCGGGCCACCGCGGCCGAAGAGGTGTTCTCCGTTGTAGAGGCGCTGGAGCTCGCGGCGGAGCTCTTCGCCTTCTTTGCCGTCGAGCTGCTTGCGGCGGGGATCGTCGGTTTTCAGCGACGCGTAAAATTTCAAGAGTTCGGCCTGACTGATTTGTGGAAACATGCGGCTGTAATACGCCGTACGAACGAGCTCTTCGACTTTGCGCTCTTGGAGGGCTTGTTGCCGCTCGGGCGTGCGCTGGTCTTCGGGCTCTTTGGCGAGATCACTGGCCGCTGAGGTTTCGAGCATCTTTTGCGTCTCAGGGGAAAGCTGCTTGACGAGCTGGGCATGATCGTCGGAAGTGGGCCAGGAGAGATTGGAATCGCGGCGATGGCGCTGCCAACTGCGGAACAGCTCGCGGCGCTTGGCGTCCTCATCAGTTGCTTCAGCGATTCGCTGCTTCGCATAGCCGGGTAGCCGCTGGACAATGGGCTCCTCGTGGGCGACGACGAAATCTTCGAGCCATTTGAAGATCGTCTCGCGGTCCTGCTCGGGCAGATTGATCGAATAGAGTTGAAATCGCCGCGTTTCTTGCTGGTGCATTAGCTCCTTGATGCGTTCGATGCGGGCTACCTGGTCTTTGATATCGAGCAACGTGGATCGTTCGGCGGAATCGAGCGTGGCGAGCCAGCGGTTGTAGGCAGTGACGGTACTCTGGAGTTCTTTGGCGTTGGGGTCGTGGGCAATCTCCTCATGGAGGTCTCTCAACCGCTTTTTTTCATCATCACTGAGCTCGTCGAAGCGGATTTTTTTGCGGCGGAGATCGTCTTTTTGCTCCGGCGTCATTTGCTCCAGGCGGGCGGCGTTGGTGGCGTAGTCGTCGCCAGAAACCGAGCTAATTGGAAAGATGCCCAAGAAAATAAAGCACGAAATCCGAAACACGAAATCCGAAACAAATTCGAAACACGAAGCACGAAGGCAAACGCGGCGGAAGTTCAGTGTTTTAAACATTTCACATTTTCTGCTTCGTGCTTGTTTCGAGCTTCGAGCTTCGAGCTTCGAGTTTCTACTACGAATATCCAAGTCGCCGCCTCTGAAGTCGTTAGGTGCCATCGTCCACCTCGGAAGGAAACAGATTCTCGTGTTCGAGGGCCTTGAGAAAATCGAGGTCGTCGATGTTGCGGTATTCGTCCACGTGCTCGATCACGGGCAGGTCGCGGACGAGAATGCGGTCGTTGCGAGTCACGCGGCGGTGCGAGATGTAATAACCGGCCGACATCGATAGCAGAATGACGGCGGCGATGGCGAGCCAGGTGAGGCCGCGCTGGCGGACGACCTTCATTTGCTGGCTTTTGGATTCATGCTCGGCGTGGACGGCGACCATGGCGACGGTGCTGGCGGCGAATTCGTCGTCGGCTTCGCTGCCGCGGAGGTTGTCGAGCAGGTCCCAGGCGTGCTGCAATTGGCTGAGGCGGGCGCGGAATGCCGCGTCTTCGCTGAGCTTGCGAACGACCTGGGCCTCCGCGACGGAATCGAGCTCGCCATCGAGATAGGCGACGATCTCTTCGTCCATTGCGGTGGTTTCGGCTAAAGGATTATCGGACATGAGCGGTCAAGTTTCAGGGTTCAACAGGTAACAGTAATCAGTCGTTGTTTTGTGATTCGTTTTCGTCCAGGCGGGTGCCTTGTTCGACGTAGGGAGTGAGAATTTCCTTGAGGTTGACGCGGGCCCGCGAGAGCAGCGATTTGATCGCTTGCACCGAGAGATCCATCGTCTGGGCGATGTCCTGGTAGCTCATGCCTTCGAATTTGGCCAGGAGCAAAGCCATGCGCTGTCGCTCGCTAAGGGCGGCGACGGCGCTGCGAACCATTTCGGCTTGTTCGACTTTGTCGAGCCGCCGCGTGGGCTGGGCTCCACTGGCGGCTTTGGCCAGTTGATCGAGCGAGAGCGGAGTGCTATCAGCGCCGTTGCCTTCAGGCACGCCAACTTCGCGGCGGCGATTGCGGCTGCGGAGCGCGTTGCTGGCGATGTTGTTGGCGATCGTGAACAGCCAGGTGCTGAATTTTGCTTCGGGCTCATAGCGATGCCGGGCCTTGAAGACGCGGACGAAAACCTCCTGAGCCAGGTCTTCAGCCTGTTCGCGATTGCCGACGAGGTGCTCCAGCACGGTCAGCAGGCGATTTTGGTATCGCAGCACAAGCTCCGTGAATGCCGCGGCGTCGCCTTCGCGGACTTGCAGCATTAGCCGCACGTCTGGGTCGTGCAACTCATACTGGGAGGGCTGGGGCTGAGACAACTGGGTAAGCGCCAAAGCTTCGGCTCGAAATGCGGCGGGTGAGTGTCTAACGTAAGTCTAAGCCAAGGTGGGAGATGGGGCCAGTCGCGCGGGGAAGGGGTATGAACGACCCCCAGTATAAACCCCATTTAGAATTGCAAGTTTCGGGGCTATCGAGTCGGCGAAGCTTCGCATGCAGTCGTAGCAGGTTGCCTTGCGCTACCGACAATGGCCGCGCGAATGGCAGGCAACCAGATTTCTGCGAGCCATGCTAAATCTCCATAGGGCAAGACGCGAGAGACGGTCCAACCCCGCTCCTGGAGCAGTGCTTCCATCGCGATTGCCGCGTGGACGTTGGTCGAATGGATAACGATTGGAAATTGCGGTTGCAACCCCGCGACCAATTCGGCAACATCGCGGCCGCAGCCGGGGTCAGGCGCACCGGCCGGGCATTCCAGATCGTGGTCCAACGACAGGCAAATGATCTGACTAGCATGTTCGCGAATCCACTCGACGGCCTCATTCGCCGCGCGGAAGAATCGCACCTCGAAAAACGGGAATTTGTCGGCGAGATAGCATTGCATCGCGCTGATTCGTTCGTCGTTGTCTTCGAGGATTGCGATTGTCATGGGCATGCTAATCTCCAATCGGCATTATTAGCGCAACACGCGGGGAGGACTGCCGTCGCTGGGAAAAAATCGCACAGCGCCGGGCAGAACGTTTAATCCTTGAGACGTGCATTGATCTGCTGTTGCTAAAAGGCCGTCGGGATCGTCGAAGCCAAAAGTTCCTGAAAGATTGGTCAAGTCTGAAACCGTATCGTGCACGATCGACATGTCTCCGGCGTAACTAGCCGGACGACCGCCGCCCAGCACTTTGGGGTGGATGTGAGGACTATCGGGTGTTATCCATACAATGCCGTTTTCGTCACGGACGTAAGCATACAAGCCATCGGGCAACCCCGCGTGTGCCGGCTTGCTGCGCGAATCCTGCGGATACGGAAATCGATCGAGTGGCAGCTTCGACACAACAGGGATGCACCTCGATTATACGTTGGCCGAAGGGTTAACACAGCTTTTTAAGCAACGCTGATGCCGTTTGTGAAGCCGATTAATGCGCTACGCGGTCGCTTTGCAGCGCATGAAGTAGGCGTTACAACGTCGGTCCAATCTGCCAGGGCACAAATTCTTCATCGCCGTAGCCGTGGAGCTCGCTTTTGGTTTTTTCGCCGCTGGCGACGGAGAGGATTTTTTCGAAGATTTCGCGGCCGACGGATTCGACGGAGCGGCCGGAGAGAATTTCGCCGGCGTTGATGTCCATGTCGTCGATCATCCGCTCGAACATGGGCGTGTTGCTGGCGACTTTAATTGTGGGGCAGGGCTTGAGGCCAAAACAACTGCCGCGGCCGGTGGTGAAGACCATGACGTTGGCGCCGCCGGCGACGAGACCGGTGACGCTGGGCGGATCGAAGCCGGGGGTGTCCATGAAGACGAAGCCTTTCGTCGTCATGGGTTCGGCGTATTCATAGACTTGGGTCATCGCGGTCGAGCCGGCTTTGGCGACCGCGCCGAGCGATTTTTCGGCGATGGTGGTCAGGCCGCCTTCTTTGTTGCCGATGGATGGGTTGTTGTCGATCTCGACGCCGTAGAGGCCAGTGTGCCAGAGCCACCAATTGATGCGGTCGAGCAGTTTGTCGGCGATGGCGACGCTGGAGGCGCGGCGAGTCAGCAGATGTTCTGCGCCATAAACTTCAGTCGTTTCAGCCAGCGCGGAACTGCCACCGCAAGCGACGATCATATCCGACGCGACGCCGAGCGCTGGGTTGCAGGTGACGCCGCTGTTGCCGTCGGAGCCGCCGCAGTTGGTGCCGAGGAGAATTTCGCTGGCGGGAATCGGCTCGCGCTTCACGTCGTTGACGCGGGGCATTAATTCGGCCAGCAGGCGGACGCCTTCTTCGACGGTTTTGGTCGTGCCGCCTTGGTCTTGCATCGAGAGGACGGGAGGTCCAGCCGGCCGTGGACTCCCGTTGGCACCGATTTGCAGCAGGTTTTGTGACTGCAGCAGATAGCCGCTGGTGGCTTGCTCACAACCGAGGCCGACGAGGAGGTAGCCGCCGATGTTGGGGTGTCGGGCCATGCCGGCGAGCGTGCGATTCAGGATTTGGTGCTGCAAACCTTGATATTGGATTCCGCAGCCGCCGCCGTGTTTCACAGCGATGACGCCGTCGATATTTGGAAATTCGCGCAGGGCGGCGCGATCGAATCGCTGGGCGATATAACGACTAACGGTTGCCGAGCAATTGACGGTCGAAATGACGGCGACGTAGTTCCGCGTGCCGGCTTTGCCGCCGGGGCGTTTGTAACCTTGAAATGTGCGGCCGGTAATCGGCGTGGACGGCGGTGGAATGGCTTTGCTGCTGGCGTAGTCGCGGACAAAATCGCCGTTGACGAGATTGTGAGAATGCACCCACTGGCCCGGCTCGATTGCTTGCGTGGCTTGGCCGATGATTTGGCCGTATTTGCGAACGTAGTCCCCTTTTTTGATCGGACGGACGGCGATTTTGTGGCCGAGGCGGACCGGTTCGGCGAGCGTAATTTCCGTGCCGGCGATTTTCAGCGATTCGCCGGCCGATAAGTTGCGGGCGGCGACGCAAATGTTGTCGTCGGCATGAAGATAAACAGCGTCGGTAACTTTGCGATCGGTGGCGACGGACATGCAGAGGCTCGCGAGACGTGATGATGCCATTAGCATATCACGAATCGCGATTCTTGCCCCGCTCAATCGCTGGCTACTTCACGGTCACTGTCGTCTTCTGCAGCGGTACGAACCAGTTGACGAACTCTTTGACCATGCGCTGCCGCAGGACGTAGGTCCCTGGCGCGGTCGGCGCGGTGATGGTCACCTTGATCGTGACGCTGGCGCCGGGAGCCACATCGTGCGGCAAGGCGAACCGCTTCGGCTCAGTCGCCCACGCGCCAATGTTGTCGCTTGAGCCGTTGAAATAGACGCCGAGCTGGACCTTATTCGTGCCGGTCGCGTTCCAGGTCGTCGAGCCGGTGTTAACCAGCGTGATCGAATACGTCTTGGTCTCACCGGGCTTCCACGTTGTGGGCGGGCTGCTGGTGTATTGGGCCGACAGCTTTTGCACGGCGGCGGATGTGCGGAGCATGTCGTTAAACCAGCCGTCCTGGACGCTAAACATTCGATTGCGCAGCGTGTAAGTGCCGGTCGAAGTGGGCGCGACAATATCGACAGTCAACGTGGCCGATTGGCCGGGCGCGAGATCGTTCGGCAAATTGAAATACTTGATTGCACCGGCGGTTGTGGGCGGCGTGTCACTCGTTTTGCCGAAGTACACGCCCAGCCGCACTTGGTCCGCCCCTGCGGCGTGCCACGTCGTCGTGCCCCTGTTCGTCACGGTGATCGAATAGCGCTGCGCCTGGCCGGTGCTCCACGTGGTGGGAATTGTTCCGCTATACGATGCGGTGAGGCTATCGACGGTGACGTTGATTTTCTCCATCGTATTGAACCAGGCAACATATTCCTTGACCATGCGATCGCGGAGCACATAAGTTCCCGGCGTGGAGGGCGCAGTGACCTTGACATTGAACGTAACGGATTTGCCGGGTGCTACGTTGCTCGTGAGGGCAAAGCGAGCCGGCTCTTTCGACCACGCCCCGACCGCATCGCTGACGCCCGCAAAATAAACACCGAGGCGAACTTTGTTTGTCCCGGTTGCCGTCCATGTTTGGGTGCCGGTGTTCGTCACGGTCACCTGATAGGTGACCGTTTGTCCGGCGATCACATGCGTCGGGGCGTTGCTGCTGTAGGCGGCGGCCAGAGCTGCCGTCGAGGTTTGGGCCTGGTATTGTGCCGTGTAGGTCGTGTTCGTCGCGGCTGTGTCGAAACTGTGTTTGGCCGCACCACCGTCCGACCAGCCGACAAAGTTGTAAGTGATGCCGCCGACGACCTGTGTGAGCGGAGCTTCGATGGTGCGCGTCATGCCGACGACGCCGAGTGTGGCGGTTCCAGAGGCGATCGGTGAGCCGTCCAGCAGCAGATTTGTGCCGGTGATGTTACTGCTAACGGTAAAGGTCGAAGTGACGGGCCGGATGTCGCGGAAGGTCTGGCTCGAGAGGCCCTTCGAGTCGGTGACGGTCAGAAAGATGCGATAATATTGATCGGGATCGGTCTCGCCGGTCTTCGGAATCACGAAGCTGGCCGTTTTCACGCCATCGATGGGGCCGATGAAGTCGTGGAAGTGGGTGTTGTGACCGAAGAGGAACGACCAATGGAAGGCGCTTGCGGGCAGCGTGCCGTCTTCGACGTCGGTGCCGGTGCCGGCGAATGTGATGGTTTGGCCGGCCGCGTATTTGTCGGTCGTCAGCGGCAGCGTGATCGTCGGTACCGGTGCGTTATTGCCGACGTTAATCACAATCGCCGCGGCGGTGTTTGATAAGCCCCCGGTCGGGCGGTCGCGCACGGTCAGCACAGCGTTGAATTGTCCATTGCTGCTGTAGGTATGGGTCGCGGAAACGCCGCTGCCGGTGGTGCCGTCGCCGAAATTCCAAGAGTAGGTAAGCGCGTCGTTATCGGGGTCAGTGCTGCGGCTGGCATCGAAATGCACCGTGAGTGGCGATGGGCCGCTCGTTACGTCGGCGCTGGCGACGGCTGTCGGCGCGCGATCGGTTGAGCCTGTGAAGCTGATTTTGAAAATCGCCCCGAACGGCGAGATTTGCGACCAGTACAAATTGCCATCGGGGCCCATGTCGACATCGGTGGGTGACGATACGTTAGTGCCAAAAACAGTACCCTGGCCCGTCGTCGGATTTACGGTTTGGATGTTGCCTTGAACGAGGTCGGCGATGAAATACTGGCCGGCGTAGCTCGCCGGAAAGGCCGTCCCGGTATAAAACACGCCGCCGACGACGCATGCGCCGGCGCCGTTATGCGGATAGGTGAACAGCGGATTGATATAAGCCGAATTCGTGCTGGTCCCCTCGGCGTTCGGCCAGCCATAATTGCCGCCTTTCACGAGCCGATCAACCTCTTCCCAAGCCGCATTGCCCACATCGTTGACCAGCACGTCGTTGGTGCCAGGATTAACGTTGCCGCTGAACGGATTGCGGAAGCCGTAAGCCCAGATTTCGGGACGATCGCCCGCGATTCCGACGAACGGATTGTCGGACGGAATGATATTGGGGTAGTTGTGAACATTGAGCCGCAAGACTTTGCCGTAGATGTTGCTGAGGTCCTGCGCGTTTTGTCTTACATCGCCTTCACCGACACCCAAATAGAGCATGCCGTCGGCGCCGAACTGCATGAAGCCGCCGACGTGGATGCCGTCTGGCGATGGAACGCCATCAATAATCGTCACGGCGCTACTCGGATCGGCCACATCGGGATTCGATGAACTTGCAGTAAGCCGCACGAGCCGCGTGAGCGCGCCGTTGTTGGCCATGTTTTGGTTGGTGGACACTGCAGCGGTGTAATAGATATAGACGAAATGATTCTGGGCATAATTCGGATCGACCAAGACGCTCGTCAGGCCGCGATCGCGGAACTGATCGACAGCGACTGTGACGAACGGCTGCGACGCCTTGGTGCCGTCTTTATGAACAACGGTCACGGTCCCGTTTTTATTCGCAACGAACATGCGTCCGTCCGGCGCGAACGCAAATCCCGTTGGATTCACACCGTTGACCAATTGCGTTTCGACGAATCCATCCGGCAGCGTGCTGAGCAACTCGCGCGTCTCCAGTGATTCCACGCGAAGCTTTCGCGCCGCCGGTTTCCGCGCTCGGTTGCGCGTCGTCTTCTTATTGCGAAACCAACCAAAGAGCCGCGTGCGAAACATGGGTGCTGTCTCCAGAATCGTGCATTTTTGGCCGAGAATATCCAGATCACCCATGATGTTAATATGGGTAACTTACGAGAAATAGGATGGATTACGGATGATATGTCAAGTATGCAAATGGCATTTGTAAACATCCATGCAACATATGGATATTGTGGCGCGTCACCCGGAGCACACTCGGGCGATATACCAGTACGTTGACCATCTGCCAGGCAAAGCCCTAGCATGGCGAGCTTGGCGAATTGGGTTTTGGCTGGGCCCGTTAAGCACTTGGCTCGCGTGAGCTTGTAAGTCGTGCGGTGAGAACAGCAGCAAATTAGCCGGAGATCCCGGCGGTTTAAAGTGAGGCGAACGCGTGCCCGGAACTTGTGTGATTGGCTTGCAGTGGGGCGACGAAGCAAAGGGAAAGCTCGTCGATTTGCTAACGTCGCGGTTTGAAATCGTCGTTCGCTATCAAGGCGGCGCGAACGCGGGGCATACGGTCGTTGTCGGCGACAAGACGTATAAGCTGCATCATGTGCCCAGTGGCATTCTGACGCCGGGCGTCATGAACGTCGTCACGCCGGGCGTGGTGATCAATCCGCCGACGATTCTGAAGGAAATCGACTCGCTGCTGGCGCAGGGAATTGAAGTCGGCCGCAACTTGAAGCTCAGCGACCGAGCGCACGTCGTGTTTCCGTGGCACATTGCAGAGGACAAAGTCCTCGACCAGGCCACCGGCGGCGAAAGCATCGGCACGACGCTCCGCGGCATCGGTCCTTGCTACCGCGACAAGGTTGGCCGCTCGCATGCCGTGCGACTGGGCGATCTTTACCGGGCCGATTTTCAGGCCCGAGTCGAGCACATCGTCGCCGCCAAGAACAAATTGCTGGTGGGCCTGGGCAGCCAGCACGAAGCGCTCGATGCGGCCTCGATTTTTAAGGAATACTCGGGCTATGCCGAACGACTCGAACCCTTTGTTGGCGATACGACGCATTATTTGCATGATGCGCTCGAAGCCAATAAGAAAGTGCTCTTCGAAGGCGCGCAGGGTTCGCTGCTCGACATTGACCACGGCACTTTTCCGTATGTGACAAGCAGCAATGCGTCGGGTGTCGGCGTTTCGAGCGGTTCGGGCGTACCGGGGAGATGGATCACGAAGACGATCGGCGTTGCGAAGGCTTACAGCACGCGCGTCGGCGGCGGGCCGTTTCCGACCGAACTCGACAATGAAGTCGGCCAGCGGATTCGCGATTTGGGTCGCGAATATGGGACTACCACGGGTCGGCCGCGCCGCTGCGGGTGGTTCGATGCGGTTGCCGTTCGCTACACTTCGAGACTTTCCGGAATCGATTGCATTTCACTGATGATGATGGACGTCCTCAGCCTACTGCCTGAGGTCAAAATCTGCGTCGCCTACGACATGGACGGCCAGCGCGTCGATCGTTTTCCTGGCCATGCCGACGACCTTCGCCGCTGCAAGCCGATTTATGAAACGATCCCCGGCTGGGAAAAGGATGTAACGAAGATTCGCAAGCTGGAAGACATGCCGTCAGGCGCTCGCAATTATCTCGACCGCGTCAGCCAGCTCGTCGGCAAGCCCGTTGAAATCGTCTCCGTGGGGCCGGATCGGGCGCAGACGATGTTTGCGGGTTCAATGGTATCCTAAGAAGAAATCGGCGTCATGGCGGCGAATTAGATGTTACTGACACTTTCATCGCAGCTAAAATAGAAGACGTTCCCTCCGCTGCGAGGTAATCCGATGTCCCCCGCTACGTTAAAGCTGACGCTCGCCGAATACGAGCACATGTCCGAAAAGGGCGCGTTCGCATGGCTGCGCGATCGCCGCATTGAGTTGATTCGCGGGGAGATTCGCGAAATGATGGCACCCAATCCGCCGCATAGCCTGGTTTTGGCAAACTTATTGTCCTGGAGCATCAAAAGTGTGCCCGAGGATGAAGTCATCGTTCGTTGCCAAGACCCTATCGGTGTCCCCGAACTCGATAGCGCGCCTCAACCCGATTTGGTCTGGGTTCGCCGCCGCGATTATAGCAAGCGGCACCCGCGTTCAACGGACGTGTTGCTCATTATCGAAGTAGCGAACGAGACCTACGACTACGATACGGGCGAAAAGCTGGAACTCTATGCCGAATGCGGCATTAAGGATTATTGGGTCGTGAACGTGAAGCACTACCGGGTCGAAGTTTTTCGCAAACCGCGGCGCGGAGATTACACCGACCGCCGGGAATTCGATTTTGAATCTGTGGTGTCGCCGCTGGCTTATCCGAAAATCGAGTTGGAAGTGGAACGGGCGTTTGCGAGGAAATGAAGAGCGGCTGTCAGTTCGCTATTTGCTCGGCGCTGGCCCATAAAAGCTCTCCATCTGCTTGATATATTCGGCGAGCGGTTCGAGGCCATGTTCGGCGCGGCGCTGATCGACGTTCTCGGGATCTTCGAGCGGTCGCGGCGCCCATTTGCCGTCGGCAGAATCCATTTGCGTACCGTAGAGCTGCTTTTTGCCTTCCCCCAAAAGCACGCGGTCCGTTAGATAAGCGAGATCGCGCTGCGACACTTCCTGTTTCGGCAGCTTGGTCATTAAGTCCAGGCATGTGCGTTGAAACTTGCGATCGCGATCGGCGTGCTGAACGAGCAGCCAGGCTGCATTCGCGCCGTCTGGGCCAACCAGAGTGTTGGTCGGCCAGCCGTGCTGCTCGACGATTTCGGCCAGGCGTTTGGTGTTTTCTTCATCTGCCTGCTTCATCGCCAGGCCCAGTCGCTCATATTCCGATTTCAGCTCTTCACTCAGTGTCGCCGCATCGACACCCCCAATCATGGAATGGCGTTTCATCCATTCGATGCTCGCCATCCGCGCGTCTTGATCGACTTTTACGCGGTCGAGCAATTCTCGCTGCAGCGCTGGCTCTTTGGCGGACTTGGCCCTTGGCGTAAGCAGATTCGTCCTCGGCTCATCGGCCGTGGCTGTACCAAGCGCTAACGCTATGAATAGCGCAATCTGCAGATAGTGCGGCATAAAGATTCCTCCTGAGTAGAAAGCATACGGCCCTGCCGCCGCCTGAAGCCAGAGCATAAAATAATCTTGTGAGTGCCATTGATAGCAAATGCGATTCTCTCCTCGCTGCTTTGGGGCGACTCGAGAGCTGCGCAGTCGCATTTTCCGGCGGCGTCGATAGTGCAGTCGTTGCCAAGGCGGCGGCACTTGCGCTGGGCGACATGGCCGTCGCCGTGACGGGGAAAAGTGCGAGTCTTGCGGAAGGCGAGCTGGAATCGGCTGAAGAGTTAGCCAAGCTGATTAAAATTCGGCATGTGGTCGTCGATACGGACGAGTTGAATAAGCCGGATTATCTTAAAAACGCGCCGGATCGCTGCTACCACTGCAAGACGGAGCTGTACACGCAGCTTGAGCGATTGCTGCCGCAGCTTGGCGTGAAAGCAATCGTCAACGGCGCAAACGCCGATGACCTGGGCGACTATCGGCCCGGAATGATCGCGGCTTCTGAACATCGGATTCACAGTCCGCTGGCCGAATGTGGCATTACGAAGGCGGAAGTGCGCGAGCTGGCGGTCGGTTGGGGACTACCAGTGTGGGATAAGCCGGCGATGCCGTGTCTATCCAGCCGGATTGCCTACGGCGAAGAAGTGACGCCATTGCGGCTAGCGATGATCGACAAGGCCGAGCAGTTTTTGCGCGTCCGCGGCTTCTCGAATCTTCGGGTGCGCTATCACCGGGGCGATCTGGCGCGAGTTGAAGTGCCATTGGCCGACTTGCCGCGATTATTGGACGGTGATTTTCGCCGCGAGCTCGCGACCGAGCTGCGCCGCCTTGGCTTCAAGTTCATCACGCTTGATCTAGAAGGCTTCAAGAGCGGCAGCCTGAATCAGCTTGTGCAAATCGGCTGAAACTTTGTCGGGAGTCAGACGACTGCTTCGATGATAGCCCGCATGCGCGGCAGCGCGATGGCCGCGACTTCGACAACTTCCTCGGCGGTCACGGTTTTCGGTGCGTCCGGCCAGGCGACGTTCGTAATTGTGGATAAGCCGAGAACTCGAATGCCACAAGACATTGCGGCGAGAACCTCCGGCACCGTGGACATGCCTACGGCATCGCCGCCGATGCGGCGAAACGCTCGATATTCAGCCCGCGTCTCATAACTCGGCCCCCTCACCGCCACATAAACTCCTCGCTGAAGCACAAAATCGGCCCGTCGTGCGGCCGCCGCTGCCGATTCGGCCAGCTTGCGATCATAAAACGCCTCATGCCGGCGACTTGTGCTGAAAAACGAAGCCTTGCCTCGGTCGAAGCACATCAAATCGATGTGGTCATCGATCAGCATCACATCAGCGATCGCATAGTTTGGGTTCAGACCGCCCGCGGCATTTGTGACGATGAGCGTTTTGATTCCCAGCGCCGCTAAGACGCGCACGGGGAATGTCAATTCATTGAGTGAATAACCTTCATACCCGTGGCATCGGCCCTGCAACATTATCACCGGCGCGCCATTTAGCTCGCCGCAAATCAGCCGGCCCTTGTGGGCCAGCGCCGTTGAACTCGCGAAGCCGGGAATATCGCGATAAGGGAGAACCGCGGCTGCGGCAACTTCCTCAGCCAGTTCACCGAGCCCCGTGCCGAGAATAACAGCGGTCGTTGCATCACAAGACCAGCGGGCGCTGATGGCCTCGACCGCGTTTTCCACATCAATAGCCGGGACCAAACTTGGTCCCGGTCGTTCGAGGCTGGCAGGGATGGAGGCCATAACGTGACGCTCCGGGAGCAGGTCTGGCTCCCGGCTGTTATCAGGGAGTGTGTTTCCTTACGCCTTCTCGCCCGCGAGCACGCCCAGCACCAGCTTCGTCAGCTTCGGCTCCGCGGCGTTGGCCGTTGCAATGATCTTCGGCACATCCGCCGGCTCCAACGCATCTGGCAGGCACATATCGGTGACGATGGAAAAGCCGATGGTCTTAAGTCCCGCGTGAACCGCGACAATCACTTCCGGCACCGTGGACATGCCTACGACATCGGCCCCGATCATCCGCAAAAACCGATATTCGGCCCGGGTTTCCAGATTGGGACCGGGGACGGCAACGAAAACGCCGCGATGAACAATGATGTTCTCTTTGCGGGCAATCTCCTGGGCTCGCTCGATCAATCCAAAATTATACGGCTGGCACATATCGGGAAATCGCGGTCCGAGGCGATCGTCGTTGATGCCGATCAGCGGATTGGCACCCAGCAGGTTGATGTGGTCGTCGATCAACATGATGTCGCCGGAGCGGTAATACGGATTCATGCCGCCGCAGGCGTTGCTGACGACGAGCAATTTCGCGCCAAGGGCCTTCATGACACGCACGGGCAGCGTGATCTGATCGAGCGGATAACCCTCGTACATATGGAAACGGCCTTCCATCGCCATCACCGGCAATCCGCCCAGCTTGCCGCAGACCAACCGGCCACGATGGCTCGTCGCCGTGCTCCGCGGAAAATGCGGAATCTCTTCGTACTCGAACGATGCTTCTTGCTGGATGTGCTGAACCAGGCTGCCCAGGCCCGTGCCGAGAATAATCCCCGCGTGCGGCGTGGCGGGCCAGGCTTTTTTGATGAACGCGGCCGCGGCTTGAACTTTGTCGTAGAGACCGTGCATGGGAGGAGAGGCCAGAGATCAGAAGTCAGAAATCCGAAGTCAGAGATTAAGAGATTGCTGTCGGCGTGGCAACCGTTGAGAATTTCACTGATGAAATAACAGGCCGCGAGCTCTGCTAAACTGCTACACACCAGCGGTGGCACGCTGCGCGGAATGGTGCTTTGTGGATCGCTCCCACTCGCAATTGATGTCCGATGATTCGACGGAAGTCGAGGAGGAATATCCCTATCGACCGCAGCCGCCGATGATCGACGTAAGTGATGACGCGATTGTCAGCTTCATCTCGCAGCCCTTGCACAATTTCAATGCCAGACGAGTTGTTGCTGCGATCTGCCTGGCCACATTTTTCGCGGGCGTCAATTTAATCATCTGCCCAGCACTTCTGATGTGCGACGGTCCACTGGAGTGGCGCCATTTGCCGGTCATTACACTTTTTGGTGCCATTCTGGCTGAAGGAGGCTTGCTTTCGGCTTGCCTCGTATTCTTTAGCGGCACGTTTTGGCTTAGGGGAGCAATTTGCTGGACTATTGGCTCAATTCTATGGGCCGCCTGGGCGGCGGGCTTAGTCTTAGTCTCCTGGTACGGTTCTTGGGGGTCAGTCGGCGATGAATTGCAGGTTGCATCTTTGTCGTTGCCGCTTGTTTTGCTGGCGATTCAACTGCCGCTGTGGTTCGCTCGGACCTACTTGTGCTGGCGACTCACAATTCGCCAGCCAGAAACTCTGCCTACGCTGCCATTTTCCATTCGCGACTATTTCGTTGGGACGGCGATCGTAGCAATCTCGATTACATTTGCACGTTTGGCGCGCCCCGCAACGTGGCCTCTTGACGATTATTGGCCGGCTTGGGCAATTGTCTTTTGTATTTTCACTGCCGGGAGTCTAGCGGGGGTCCTTCCGGCAATGTATTTCTCGCTTCGGCTGGGCAATGTGTGGCTCGGTGTTGGACTGCTTTCGCTTTATGCCTTCGCAGTGGCAAGCCTAATCGCGTACATTCTCAATGCCATTGATTCAACAATCGGCGCGTTGGAAACTGCGGCCATCATGACCTTCGTTGTATCTTTGCCCGCGTTTTTGGGCCTGGGTTTCGTAATCGCGCGGGCCTGCGGCTATGTGCTCGAAACCGGACGAGTGAGGCGGTTTCGTTTTTAGCCTGGGGCGAGACTGGCCTGAGAAACGCTGCTAAACCGCCTCGCGTTCGGCTTCCATCTGCTCGCGAAACTGCCGGAAAAGATACCGGCTGTCGTGCGGGCCGGCGGACGATTCGGGGTGATATTGAACACTGAAGGCCGCAACTTCTTTGTGCCGCAGTCCGGCGACGGTGTTGTCGTTCAAATTGCGGTGGGTAATTTCCAGGCACGAGGGAAGCGTGTCTTCTTCGACGGCAAAGCCGTGGTTCTGTGCCGTAATCTCGACCTTTCCCGAGAGCATGTTCAGGACCGGTTGATTCGCGCCGCGATGGCCGAATTTCAATTTGAATGTTTTGGCGCCACACGACAGGCCGAGCAGTTGATGACCAAGACAGATGCCGAAGACGGGCACTTTGCCCAGGATGCCGCGAATGCACTCTTGAGCATAAACCAGCGGTTCAGGATCGCCGGGACCGTTGCTAAGGAAAACGCCGTCCGGCTGATGCGATAGCACTTCTTCCGCTGTCGCCGTTCCTGGCAAAATCGTAATTCGGCAGCCTTCGTCGGTGAGATGCCGGGCAATGTTCCATTTCATGCCGTAATCGAGGGCGACGACGTGGAACTCCGTGGCGGAAAACGCCGGATTCGGTTCCGTCGGCAGCTTGGCCCACTGCGAAAGGCCGCCATTCCACTCCCGCTTGTCAGCCGGAATCACTTCCCGCACCAAATCGCGGCCGACGAGGCCCGGACTGGAGATCGCTTTCTTCACCAGGCTGGCATCATCCAAATCGACGCTGGAAACAACGCCTTTCATGGCCCCGCAACTGCGGAGGCGGCGGACGAGGGCCCGCGTATCGATGCCAGCGAGTCCGACAATGCCGTGACGCTTTAAGTACGCGTCGAGGGATTCTTCCGAGCGAAAATTGCTCGGCCGGTCTGTGTGCTCCTTGACGATGAAACCCGCCAGGTGCGGCTTGCCACTCTCGACGTCGTCGCTGTTGACGCCGTAATTGCCCATTTCGGTGTATGTCATCGTGACAATCTGTCCGCGATAGCTCGGATCAGTCAGGATTTCCTGATAGCCGGTCATGGAAGTGTTGAAGCACACTTCGCCATCGACCTCACCGACGGCGCCGAACGAAACGCCGGTAAAGACGGTGCCATCCTCCAGGGCAAGTTTTGCGGGCTGCGCCATTTCGTAAACCGTTTGCGTTGACGACTCGCTTATCTACGACTCACCTGTCCTGGTGGTGAGTAAGTGAGTAAGTCAGTGATGAGTTGGCAGGTTGGGTTGGTACGATCGTAGTGCCGGGCGTTAACTTGTGCGGAATCGTCGGGCGCTCGGCGACCATCTAAAGCCGCTGATGGACGACTCCCGATAGGGGAGTTAAGGCTGTGGGTCTTCGAAATTGGGGCAACCTGACTTCGAAACAGCCAAAACTGGGAGGCCTCTTGTTGCGGCGAGCAAGAGACCTCCTTTTTTGTTGCGCTGGCTTAATTAAAGCCCGCGGCAAACTTGAACGATTTTAGCCGCAAAACCCGTTTTTGGTAAGCGAGGCGGTTCGGCAAACGACGAAATCCGAATGAGCAATGTTAGCTGGCTACATTGCCGATGCTCGCTCGGGCGATTTTTTCTGTTCGCCAACCACACGTCCGATTTGCCGAATCGCTTGCCGTAGCCGGTTCTCGTTTTCAACCATCGACATCCGGACGTAACCTTCGCCGGCCGGTCCGAAGCCACTGCCGGGGCTGACGGCGACGTTTGCTTCCTCCAGCAGCTTCATGGCGAAATCGACGGATGATAGCGTCCCGCCCAAGGGGGCCGGATATTTTGCCCAGACGAACATGCCGGCCCGCGGCGTTTCAACTTGCCAACCTTGCCGCCGCAGGCCGTCGAGTAGCAGATCGCGGCGAGCCTGATACAGCTTTGACTGGGCCTCGACCGCCGCGTCCGTGTGTCGCAGGGCGACGATGGACGCAATTTGAATCGCCTGGAACAAACCGTAATCGTAATAGCCCTTGATGATGCCCAGAGCCCGCACCATCTCCGCGTTGCCGCAGCAATAGCCGACGCGCCACCCGGCCATGTTGTAGCCCTTGCTCATCGTCGTGAATTCGACGCCGACATCTTTGGCGCCGGGCGCGGCAAGAAAGCTTGGCGGCTGATAGCCGTCGAAGGCGACGTCGGCATAGGCGAAGTCACTGATGACCATTAAGCCGTAGCGGCGAGCCAGCTTGACGACTTCGACATAGAACTGCGGATCGACGGTTTTGCTCGACGGATTGTGCGGATAATTGACGACCAGCAGCTTCGGCCGCGGCGTCATGTGCTGGCACGTGAAGGCGACATTGGAAAGAAACGTTTCGCTGTCACTGACTTCGTGCGTGATGACATTGCCCGATGCCATCACGATGGCGTACATGTGGGCGGGAAAAAACGGGGCGGGGATGATCGCTGTTTCGCCGGCGCCCATCGTCGCCAGGCACATGTGGCTAAAACCTTCCTTGGAGCCGATCGTGACGATGACTTCGTTTTCCGGGTCCAGCCGCACGCCGAATTTTTTAAAGTATTTAGCGGCGACCTCGCGACGGAGGTTCAAGATGCCGTTGGCTTTGCTATAGCCGTGGTTATCGCGGTCTTGCGCGGCTTCGGCCAGCTTCTCAATCACTAACGGATGTGGCGGCTCGCTGGGATTGCCCATGCCTAGGTCAATGACATCCTGCCCGTCCTTCCGCTTCTGGTGCAGCAAGGCATTGACGCGTGCCAGCACATACTGCGGCAGCCGGTTGATCCGTTCCGCCAGCTGAATACGAAACGGCTTAAGCTGCTCGCCATCGGCGGGAGCTGGGTTGCCGTTATTCGGCTCGGTAAGCGATGGTTTGGTCATGGATTGCGGCAAAATGTGATGTCGGTCACTTCGCCAACATGCTTCAAGATACCGTGTTCGGCAAAACTCTCCAAATGGCCCAGGACAAGTTCGGCAATTGCTGGGTTCGGCCGGCGATTTACCTGCATTTCGCCCTTTCCGGCGCCTGCCCTTGGTTAATAGTGCCCGCTCGCTACAGTTTCCGTTGGGGATTTGCTGCGGGAATACGAGAAATAAGTAATGAAGAAAGCGCAAAGACGATTTGATGACGCCGAATCTCGCTCGGCCGTCGCGCTGACCGTCGTCTGGATGCTGACGTGCATGAGCACCGCCGTCGGCTGCCTCGTCGTGCTGGCATTGCGGCTGTTGATGCTGGCGTTTCCCACTGCCGCCAGCCGAGTTCATCCGTTGGGTCAAGCCGCCGGCGTGCTCTTATTTGTCTCGATCACAACGGGCGTACTTTGCCTCGCACTGACGCCGCTCGTCTATCGCGTGCGGACTGCCCCACCCCCACGGCCCGTCACCATTGCCGCCATCGCTATTGGTCTGGCGCCAATTCTGCTGGCCATCCTCGTATCGCTACTTCAATAGCCGGGAGCAAACTTGCTCCCGGTGAATGGTCAGTTGACCGCCCACTCGCGGTTCTCCGGGACCAGGTTTGGTCCCGGCTGATAGAGGCACTGTCTTTGCAGCAACTACTGACGCTCGAAGAGCACCTTGTGGAGCTCCTGCCGCAACGGCTCACTGGTTTCAACCGCCTCGCGGAAGTCGGCCTCGCCCAGCACATAAAGGAGCGTCGGCTTTTTCGTTCGCACGGTGGCGTTCCGCGGCTTACCCATGAGCAGGGCCTCCTCGCCGAAGCAATCACCCTCGCGGAGCGTATTAACAACCTTTGGCTGGCCGTTGTCCTGCTTGATAACGTCCACTTCTCCCTGTCGAATGACATAAAACTGCTTGCTCGTCTCTCCTTCGCGGATCACTGTCGCGCCTGCGTTGTGTTGCTGGGTCCACATCTTATCGGCGATGGAAGCCAGCACGGCAACGGACAGTTTGCTGAACTCGTCCACCTTCTTCAGGAACTCGACGATCAGATTAGCCTCTTGCACGAGCACGTCCGACTTGATCCGGCCATCGACCATGTTCACGATGCGATCAGCGCAATCTAGAATCCGGTTGTCGTGCGTCACGAGCACGATCGTCACGCATTTTTTGGTCGCCAGTTCGCGGAGGAGTGACACGACCTCGCGGCCAGATTGCTCGTCGAGCGCCGCCGTCGGCTCGTCGGCCAGTACGATTTTTGGCCCGTGAGCCAGCCCGCGGGCGATTGCCACGCGCTGTTTTTGCCCGCCGCTGAGCCGCTCCGGCTTGTAATCGAGCCGCGAGCCGAGCCCCAGCCGCGTGAGATAGTACTTGGCCCGCTCCTGAACTTCGTTTTCCGTGAAATTGAACAGCTCCATGCCCATCCGGACGTTTTGTTCCGCGGTAAGCGAATTGAAGAGGTTGTGGGCTTGAAAGATGAAGCCGATGTCGCGGCGGGCCTGGACCAACTCGGGCGTCGAGGCGCCGAGCAGCTCCCGTCCCAGGACTTGAACACTGCCTTCCTGGACCGTTCGCAGCGTGCCGAGCAATGTGAGCAGCGTCGTTTTGCCGGAGCCGGAAGGCCCGGTCATAATGACGATCTGCCCTTCGTAGGCGTCGAAGTGGTTTTGAAACAGAACCTGCTTTTTCGTTTCCCCTTCGCCGTAGTAATGATTGAGATTGCGGATGCGCACGACCCGCTTGGGCCGGTCGCCCTGCACGATACACGTCTTCGTCGCTCGCAAATCGACGGACGAGGCAAATTCGGTGGCGGTGGCTTTCATGCGATTAAGGGCAAGTGGAACACTAATTTTCGCTAGTCAACACTAATGAACGGACGGCAGTCCTTGGACCATTAGTGGCAATTAGTGCTGATTAGTGTTCCTGTTGTTTGTCGATTCTCGATTTCTTTTAGAATAATTCCGCCGGATCAGCCGCCAGTAACTTGCTGACGGCTAACATGCCGGAAATCGTACACATCAGCGCGGTCGTGAGCATGACGGATATCGCCAAGACTGGGCCGAGCGCCATCGTGAGGCCAGTGATTTCCGCGAGGACGCGATAGGCGATCCAACTAATAATCAGGCCGGGCACAAACCCCAGCAGCGATAGATACAAACATTGCTCCAGCACCAAGCCGAAAAAGTAAGAGCCGCTGTAACCCATCGCCTTGAGCGTCGCGAACTCCCGCATGTGGTCAGTGATATCGGCATAGACGATCTGATAACAAATCACGATTCCCACGACGAAACCCATCGTCGCGCCGACCATAAAGATATAGCCTAGCGGCGCGTTCTTACGCCAAAACGTCATCTCCCGCTGGATCAATCGCTCTTTGGTCAGTGCCTCCACGTCGTCCGGCAGCGTGGAGCGCAAGTGGGCCAGCACTTCCTCGACCTTCGCGTCCTTCTCCAGGCGTACGACACCCACATCGACCAGCTTCAGCGGATCGTCTCCGCCGGCTCGAAACGCGAAGAATTTCGCAAAGTTGGCTGCCGTCATTAGCAGGTTGCCGTCGGTGGCGAAATCGACGCCCAAATGAAAATGGCCCACCAGCCGGACTTTTTTGCCGTTCAACTCACCGTGATAGTGTTCCAGCGGTTCTCCGAATGCTGGCAAGCGAAACTTGCGGCGGCTCGTGTCATCGACGAGCGCCGCCGATTCGCCATGCAGCCCATCACGGTACTCCTTGAACTGCGGAATTTCCAGCACGTCGTCTTGCTCACGTACGGCGATCACACGAATCGGATAGCCGCGTTGATTGCCAGTTCTGAGCAGCGCCGCCGTGCTTTCGACATACAGCGGCGCTACCGCAGCGACACCCGGCGCTTCGCGAGCATCGTAGAGGCGGCGAATATCAAACCGCTCCGCCGCGATGAGAGCATATTGCGCCCGGCTGACCAGCATGATCTGACCATCCAGCCGCCGTAGCACTTGCACCGTGCTTTCCAGCAGGGCGTTGAGAAAACCCAGCTCCATGAAAATCAAAATCGCGGCGAACGCGACGCCAGAAACCGCGACCATCAGCCGCCGCACATCGTGCGTGAGGTTCTTCCAGGCTAAGGGAGTGCGGAAGCGCATGAGCGGTCTAAAACAGCTCCGCGGGATCCGCCCGATACGCTTTCCGAATCGCCGCAATGCCGGAGGCGACGCACAGGCCGGCCGTCAGCGACAATACCAGGACAAGATTCGGCAGCGTCATCCGGATCGGTATTTGCGCCCCGACGGCCGTAATCTCATACAGGACGGCCGAGATTCCCCAGCCGGCGACGAACGCGACGATCGCCAAGAGCAGCGATTGCTCGACCATGACCCGCACGAGATAGGAATTGCCGTAACCCATCGCCTTCAGTGTGGCATACTCGGGCATCCGACTGGTGACTTCGCTGGCCAGCACCTGATAGACGATCGCCGTGCCGACGACCACCGCCACCAAAACGCCGGACTGAAAAATCAGGCCGTAATTCGTCTGCCACACCCAGTGGCGAATCTCGCTGTCGATCACTTCGCGCCGCGTCAGCACCTCGATATCTTCCGGCAAATTCGTGCGTAGTTGCCGGGCGACGGCATTTACATCCGCAGAGCGCGCGCATCGCACCAGGCCCAGGCTAACTTCGTCCGGCGGAAACACCGGCTGGCAGCGCAAAAAATCGCGATAGTTCATGATCACGGCACCGCCCGCATTGAGCCCGCTGCCACAGCGATAGAGCCCGGCGATTTCGAGCTCCTTGTCGTTTATTTCCACGCGCGTTTCCATGTCATCCGAGCCGAAGCTGCGACCGTTCGCTGGGCCGAACTCGCGGCGCGTCAGCGTATCGACCAGCATCGCCTGCGGATGGTCGAGCGCGCGCTCGACTAGTTCCTGCAGTGCCGCCTCGCGGAATTCTTTTTGATCCTCCGGCACGCCGAGCGTCAGTATCGCTCGCGGCTCGCCCGTTTGTGGATTGCGCCACGACAATACGCCGACCCAAAACGGCACGCTCGTCTCAACGCCATGCACCTCCTGCGCCTCGCTCAGTCGGCCGCGGTCAAAACTGCGTGCATCGCTGAAGCGGTCGTAGTCGCGGGACCGCAGGCAGATGTCGAAATCGAGCACGTCGTAGATGACCGTCGCGCTGGCCTTCACCGCCTCCAAAAAACCAAGCTGCATGAACATCAGCACTGCGGCGAACGTCACGCCGACCACGGCCACACCGCTCCGCACTGGCTGATGCCAGAGATTGTGCCACGCTAGCGGAGTCCTCACTGCAAAATCCTCATAGCGGAATCTCCACGTCCACCTGCAGCCCCATGAGCGCCGTGCCCGCGTCCTGCACCGAGCCGCCGATCAGCTTCGCCGCCTCGGCCGCATCGACCTTCAGCACGACGGTCGCCACGGTGCGATCGACGTTTCTGCGGGGATCGACCGGCCGCAGAGTCGCCGCGCCGGCCACATTGCGAATCCGCTCGATCGTGGCTTTGATTTTCGTGCCGTGAAACGCCCGGCAAGTGATAAACGCGTCGTGCTTGTCTTTCAAAAGCGGCAGATCGGCCACATCGACTTCGGCCAGGCACTCTAGGGAGTTGAGGTCGGCAATTTGCAGGAGTGGCTGCGCCTGTACCAACTCACCCGGATGGGCCAAAATGCTGATCACAGTTCCGGCCGACGGCGCGGTGACCTTAGTTTGGGTCACTTTGTACTCCGCCAGCTTGATTTGCCGATCGAGCGTCGCGACGGGCGTTCTTTTTTTGGCGATGGCCAACGATTCTTCCGCGGCTCGTTTCTCGGATTCTGCTTTTTGCTCGTTGAAATTTAACGTCTGCTCCAGCCGTTGTAGCGCGACTTTCGCGGCGGAGTGCTCCGCGTCTGCCAGTTTGACCAAAGTCTTTTGATGCTCCACCTGCTGCGACGAGACGAGTGGATTCGGACCGCCTTCGAGCTTTTCCAGCCGCGAAAGATCGTCTTGCGCTTGGTCAATTTTAGTCACCGAGACCTCCAGCTGCTTCCGCTGGGAGTCGAGCTCCAGGCCGCGGGCTTTCTGGGCCTGCTCGAGCGCCAAATCGGCCGCCTCAACCCGCTGCGTCGCCAACGCGATCTCGGTTTGCTGCCGTTCGATCGCCTGGGATCTCTGCGACTGGGCGATTCGCAGTTCTTCTTCCGGGACGGTTGCGTCGAGCGTGACCAGCGTCTCACCCCGCCGCACGATTTGGCCTTCCTTAACCGGCACATCGCGAATCGGCGTCCCCATCAGGGAACTGGTCACCAAAACGGCGCCTCCGCGCGGCTCCAGTGTCCCCAGCGCAAATACCGACCGCTTCGTCGGGCCTTCTCGTCGCGATGGGTTCGCCCCCGACTGTCCGGGCCGAGCACCGCCAGGTTCCGATCGCTCAGCCGAGGGCGGCATCGGCGGCCCATAGCCGACATGAACAGCCCACACGGCGGCCCCGCCGAGCACAGCTCCTAACAGCAATAGTCCCAGCAATCGCCACACGCCGCCACCTCAAGCATTTTGCTTGTACAGGGGGGGGGCAGAGAGATTGCTTCACCCCCAAAAGCGCAAGCAAATTCAATCGTTGTTGCGACCCCAAAGCTTGTCAAGCAAAGTTGGGGCGTTTCGCCACAGGCTGGCTACTACGGGTCCGTCTGCGAGGGTTACGCCGCTTAACGACAAAAAACTATGGCTGCTGTTTCGGAAAATGAGGATTCAGTACAGGCGAATCAGGGCTGAGAAGGACCGGATATACCGCCGGCCGCCGCACGGGCGGATAACGGTCGTCGCCAAGCGTATTGTGGTCTTCGAAAACGTGTACCACGTCGGCCTCAATTGAGAAATCGGGAACGCGAGCCGCCAACTTCTCGTCGCCTTCTTGTTCTGGCTTGGGAGTCACCATGGCAATCACCTCACTACGACAATAATTGGCTCTTGCTTCAGAACCACACCGTCTATCTCTAACTCTATCCAGTATAGTCCCGGACCGGGAAGTTCGCACTGCGGAACCCGAAACACCATATGCTGTACGCGCAGCAAATCAGCGTCCAGCGGAATAATGTGTGGAACGCCGCCATAACAGACCTGACCAGATTCTTCGTGCGAAACGATAATTCTGGCCGTTCCTGGGCCTCGGCATTCAGTCAGCGCGACATAAACCTCGAAGCCGAAATTGTGTGGAAAAGAGGCATTGGCCTTTTGAACGACAACGTTTCGGACGATTCCAAAAACGTTGACTCGATGCGGATTCGTGCGCGAAGACTCGGCGTGCTCGCAAACGATCATGTGGCAGACAAACGGAAGCAAGCCCGACGGCTTTCTTTCATCAGGCACTAACCACCTCCCTTCTTCTTAGTCCGCAGAAAGCTATCAATTGCCTGATTCGTCCTGTCTATCGCGGCGGACGTTTTTTCCAACGATCCAGCGAGATTGATGCCATCACGCTTCCAGATGAAGAGTGCATATTCCTTTTGGCGCTCTGTTGCGAGCGGACCAATTTTCTGGGCTTCGCTCATTGCGTGGTTCTCAATCGACGTTAGATGCGACTAGCGACGCACTACGTCATAATCTCATACCCCTTCCGCTGCTCCCGCTTCTGCCACTTGTTGGCGTCATCGTCACCGACGATTTGCTCCTTGCCGGCGTCCCACGTGAGCTTCCGGCCGAGACGAATCGCAATATTGGCCAGATGAGCCGTCGTCATCGTGCGATGGTGCGTGGCGACGTCGCTGATCGGCTGCGTGCGGTCTTTCGTACACTCGAAGAAATTGGCCATATGATTGCCCGGCTTCTTGCCTTTGTAGAGCTTCGTAATCGTGCCCTCCGGCAGCGGATTGTCTTTCAGCATGTCGGCCACGACAGTGCCTTGTTCGTCGCGCAGATCGCTGCGGCTGACAAAGATGGTGGCCTTGGTGCCTTCGATCGTGACGCCATTTTCGCCTTCGCTGACGACGTGCAGCACCATGTTCTTGGGAAAGTTGGCCACGATGTGAAACTGCGTCGCGACGTTATAGCGGTTGCTTTCGGTGGGATAGCCGTCTTTCAGGGGCACCGGGTGATCAGCCGTGCCTTCGATATTGAGCGGGCCGGAGTTGTCCATTCCCATCGCCCACTGCGAAATATCGATGTGGTGAGCGCCCCAGTCGGTCATCTTGCCGCCCGAGTATTCATACCACCAGCGGAATTCATAATGCGTCCGCGACTCAGGATAGTTTTTGTTGTTGCCGAATCCGCCTTGCAAGTAGTCCGTCATCGGCGCCTGGCCAAGCCACATGTCCCAATTGAGATTGCTGGGCACCGGCGCCTTCGGAATTGGGCCACTGGAAGGCGCCCGATTGATGCACGCCGTCACCTTCTTGATATCTCCCAGCCGGCCGAGCTTGGCCAGCGCAACCGCGACGAGAAATTGCTGGTCGATTTTTAAATCGCGGTTTTTGTTCACGCGTGCCGACATCTCGCTGCGCTGCTGCGTGCCAACCTGAAACACGCGGCCGGTCTCCTTCAGCACCTTCAGAATTTGCCTGCCCTCATCGATCGTCAGCGTCAGCGGCTTTTCGCAATACACGTCCTTGCCGCTCTTCATCGCCTCGATCGCGATCTTCGTATGCCAATGATCGCAGGTGACGATCGTCACGACCTCGATGTCCTTGCGATCCAGCAACTTGCGATAGTCTTCGAAGACTTCAACGGTCCGCTCGCGGCCCTTCTTCGCGTTCTGTTCCAGCGCCTTTGTCTTTCCCTTCGCCGCATGCTCCGAATCGACATCGCACACCGCCACACAATCCGCGAAATTCATCGCCTGCGGCCCCACCGCATTCCAGCGGTCGCCCGTGCCGATGCAGCCGAGCAGTGGCCGGTTGTTTTTACTCGCCGTCTTCGCATCCTGGCCAATCGTCTGCCGTTCCCAGGAGAAATACGGCACACTGGCGGCGGCGACAGCGGCCGAGGATTTCAGAAACTGGCGGCGCGAGCGATTCGTGCGTGACATGGCGGGCTCTTTCGGAGAGAAGTTTTCTTCACGGCACAGCAAATATGGGCTTAGCCGCGCGGACGGTGCAAGCGATCAGTGGCCAGTTTAGCGGTGTGGTGGGACGAAATCCAGCAAGTACGCAACCGGTTTCACTTCGCCGACAATGGACCAGAGAGTTGACCTCAGTCCCGCGGCGATTCAGAATGGAATTCCCACCGCAATGCGGGCTTACGCGTCACCAAGTCCGCCGCTATTGCCCCACCGCAATCCTAAGCCAACCCGCCGCTCCCTATGCCGCGTGCTTTTGCGTTATTGAAGATCACTGCGCCTTTGGCGGTGTTTTGTTGCGCGCTTAGCGGATCCCAGCTGGCCATCGCTCAACCGACCATTGCGAAGTTAGTGCCGATGAGCATGGCCCCAGGCAAGACGACTGAGGTGAGCATTGAGGGAACGAATCTGAATGGATTGCTGACCGCCTGGACGAGCTTTCCCTCGCGGGTCGAAATGCCGCCGCGCGACGAAAAAAAAGATAGCGACGGGAAGGCGGGCAGTTGCAAGCTGACTCTATCGCCCAATGTGCCCGTCGGCATTGGCGGAATTGTCGTTGCCACGCCGGGAGGGGCGTCCGACGTCATGTACATGATGATCGACGACATGCCGACCGTTTTCGATAGTGGCAAGAACCATGAATCGCGCGAGGCACAGACACTGACGCTACCCACAGCCGTCGAAGGGGAAAGCGATGGCACGCTGGCCGACTACTACAGGCTCAGCCTCACTCGCGGCCAGCAACTTTCCGTCGAAGTCGTCGCGGCGCGGCTCGGCCAGGACTTCGATGCCGTCATTCGCGTTCTCGACGGCGCCGGCAACGAATTGCTCCTAGCGGACGACGATCCCGCGACCGGCGCCGACCCAAGGTTCGTTTTGACCGTCCCAAAAGACGGCAATTATTTGCTCGAGGCCCGCGACAATCGCTACAAACCGGGCGGCCGGTATCGATTGCGGCTTGGAGAGTTTCCGCTGGTCAGCGCGACGCTGCCACCCGTTGTTGAGCGTGACGCCTTGACCGAGATTGAGTTTCGCGGACTGACGCCGATTTCGTCGCCGCCAAGTATTCTAACGGCTCTCGATAATGGCACCGCCAACGCCACCTTCAATTTCGGATTCAAGCCGCCCGGCAGCCAGGCCTCCGGCTGGGCCGCGCCGCTGCTTACGGATTTGCCCCTAGCCGGGACCAAACCTGGTCCCGGAGAATCGCAAACAGGCGTCAGTCAGACCACACCAGGAGCGAGTTTGCTCCCGGCTGATCATGCGGCGGGCGTACCGTGCGTTTTTTATGGCGCGATCGAGGCGAGTGGCGAACGAGATGTATTTTCATTTAACGCATCCAAAGGCAAGGCGCTGCGAATGACGGCGATTTCGCGGTCGGCAGGATCGCCGGCGATTGTCGCGTTGAGAGTGCTGAGTAAGGAAGGAAAGCAATTGGCTGAGAGTCCGGTGACGGAGAGCGACGAACCCGTGTTGTCGTTCATTCCTCCGGCGGATGGGACCTATCAACTGGTGGTCGATGAATTGGCCGGACGGTTTGGCAGCGATTTCGTGTATGCGGTCGAGTGTGAGCTGGCCCCGCAGTTCTCGCTGGCACTAAAGAATGACAAAAACAATCGACTGCGGCACGGGGTGCCAAGCGGCGGGGCGTTTTACCTGGATGTGCAGCGCCAGCGCTCCGGCTATGACGGACCGATTGCACTGGCGGTGGAATCGGCGCGGCCCGGATGGCAGTTGATCAATGCCGTCATTCCGGCAAAGGCGAATGAGGTGCGGATGTACATCCAGCCGCCAGTCGATTTCGCGCCCGGCGAACTGGCGATGCTACGGATCACTGGTAAAACCGAGCAGGCTGGCCACTCGATGTCCGCCAGCATGTCCACGCTCGTCCAATTGCGCGCCGCGCGGCCTCAGACGCCGTATCCGCCGCGCTGGCACGACGGCTTCATCGTTGTCTCGGCTCAGCCTCCTAAGCCGGGCTTCTATAATGTCACAACCAAGAACACGTCCGTCGAGCTGCCGCGCGGCGGCGGCGAAGCGCAGCTCACGCTCGACTTCGAGCGCACCGACGCCAAATTCAAAGACACGCCACTCGTCGTTATTCCTGTCGGCCTGCCACCGGGAGTGACGGCTGACGTCAAACGCAACGGCAATGGGCCGAAAGAAACCTACGACATTCGCCTCAAAAGCACCAAAGACGTCGCCGCTGGTCAGCATCTGTTCCGCTACTTCGCGTATGCTGAGTTAGCGGGCCAAGGTCGCGGCGTCATGTCCGGCGACATCGTGCTCAATGTAATCGACAAACCAGAGGCCTCAGGTGGCGGCGAAAAATCGCCGTAGGGAAATGCTCACGCAAGGGCGCAACGGCGCAGAGAAGACAGACGGAGCGTTGCAGCATTCGTGCTCTGCACTTCCGCGCCTCTGCGTGAGATTAATTTCCGTATATATGGCGGCTGTCGTCTTGGCATGTGCTTACACGGCGATAGGTAGAGGTGCGACCGATGATGGAACGCTAGCCAATTCTGATGCGGCGCTGCTGGCACGAATCGAGGTTTTTCCAGCGTCAATCAAGCTCTCCGGTCCTCGCAGCCGCTCTCAATTGATCGTGACCGGTCATTACGCCGACGGCACCGTGCGCGACCTGACCCGTGACTGCCAAATCGCGAGCACCGCCGATGAAATCGTCGCCATTGAAAACGCCGTCGCTTTGCCTCGCCGCGACGGAACCGCCCAAATCGCCGTTTTCGCCGCCGGTCGCGCCGCCGTCGTGCCCGTCGAGGTAACTGGCTACTCGCAACCGCAGCCCGTGTCCTTTGAATTCGAGACGCTGGCCGCGCTTTCCAAGCAAGGCTGCAACAGCGGCGCTTGCCACGGCTCGCCCAGTGGCAAAGGCGGCTTTCGCTTATCACTGCGGGCTTTCGACACCGCCCTCGACAAGCTGACGCTCATACGCGAGGACCTCGGTCGCCGCACCAATCCGCTCGATCCGGATTCCAGCCTGCTTCTGAACAAGCCCCTGATGAAGCTGCCCCACGGCGGCGGCCTTAAGCTAACCAAACACGACCCGGCTTACGGCATCCTCCGCCAATGGATCGCTGAAGCGTGCCAACCCGACGCCGACGACGCCGACGACGCCGCCCGCTGCGTGCGAATTGAAGTCTCTCCGCGTTCCGGCCGACTGCTCAGATTCCCGCATACGCAACAGCAGCTCGCGGTGCTCGCCCATTTCGCCGACGGAACAATTCGCGACGTGACGCAGCTCGCCTGCTATTCCAGTTCCGATCCGGCCATTGCCGAGGTATCAGGGGGTGGCCTGGTGACCGGCAGCGAGCGCGGCGAAGCGGCGATCATTGTCCGCTACCTCGAGCACATTCAATCCTGCTCCCTGACGTTCGTCCGCGACATCCCAGGCTATCAATGGCCCAATCCGCCAGCCGCGAACTACATCGACGAGCTTGTTGACTCCAAGCTCAAGCAGCTTCAGTATCTGCCCTCGGGCCTGGTCAGCGACGATGAATTCCTCCGCCGCGTGTACCTCGATGTGATCGGCGAGCTGCCGACAATCGAGGAAACGAAGGTCTTTTTGGCCGACTCGGCGAAGGATAAACGCTCCCGGCTGATCGACGAGCTGTTGGAGCGGCCCGAACATGCCAAATTCTGGGCTCTTAAATGGGGCGATTTGCTGCGCCTGACCAGCACGCAAGTCGGCAGCGGCGGCGTCTTCAAATATCACCGCTGGCTCGAGCGCTCTTTCGCCGACAACATGCCCTACGACCAGTTCGCTCGCGAGCTGCTCTCCTCCAGCGGCAGCACGCTCGCCCATCCCACGGCCAATTTCTATCGCACCTCGACCGACACCCAGGACAGCGTCGAATCGATCTCGCAGCTCTTCCTCGGCGCTCGCGTCCAATGCGCTAAATGCCATAACCATCCGTTCGAAAAATGGACGCAGGACAATTACTTCGGCCTCGCCGCCTTCTTCAACCGCGTCCAGCGCAAGAAATCGCCCCGCGGCGATGAGACGCTGATTTACATCGCCCAAAGCGGCGAAGTCACGCAGCCGCGAACCGGCAAGCAGATGAAGCCCTGGCTCCCGGAAAAAGGCGAGGTGGACGCGCCGCAAACCGGCGACCGGCGCCAGCCGTTCATCGATTGGCTCACATCCAAAGACAACACCCTCTTTGCCAAAGTCGAAGCCAATCGCATTTGGTCCTTCGTCATGGGCCGGGGCATCGTCGATCCGCCCGACGACTTCCGCGAGTCGAATCCGCCCAGCAACGCGGCCCTGCTGGAAGCACTGGCTAATGACTTCCGCGACCACGGCTTCGACCGCCAGCACCTGCTCCGGGTCATTCTGAACAGTCGCACGTATCAAGCCGACTTCCGCCCCGCCGAAGGCAGCCAGGACGAAACCAAATACTTCTCGCACTATCAGCCGCGTCTGCTTTCAGCCGAACAGCTCTTAGACGCCATCTGCGCGGTGACCGATTTGCCCGAGTCATTCAGCGGGCTGCCCGCCGACATGAAAGCGACGCAGCTACCCGCGCCGGACCTGGCCAAGAACGACTTCTTAAAAATCTTCGGCCAGCCGGAGCGCCAATCGGTCTGCGCCTGCGAGCGCACCAGCGACTCCAACCTCGGCATGGCGATCCAGTTCTTCAACGGCCCACTCATCCACGGCAAGCTCCGCGACGAACACAACCGCTTCCGCAAGCTGCTCACCACCAAAACGCAGCCGGAAGAAATCGTCCGCCAACTCTACCTCGCCGCCGTCTGCCGCGAACCGAACGCCAACGAGCTAAAAGCCAGCCTCGCCCACCTCGCGAACAAAAAAGACGAAGTAACCGCCTTCGAAGACATCGCCTGGGCCATTTTGAACACCAATGAGTTCCTCTTTCAACACTAAGAAATTAGCCGCGGATGAACGCGGATGACACGGATCGGAGCAGTGAATGACTGGTATTCAATACAGAGGCACGGAGGATACAGAGACACAGAGGATAACTAGAACATTCGTTCTTTGCGCCTTCGCGTCCCTTTGCGCCTTTGCGTTAAATGCGCACAATGTTCGCGGCGAGGAAAAGGTGAGCTTGAAGCGCGACATTGCGCCGCTGTTGCTTAATAATTGTTTAGCATGCCACGGACCCAAAAAAGCCGAAGGCGGCTACCGGATTGACACGTTCGAGCGACTCAAATCTGCCGGCGACTCATCGCAAGAAGGCTTCCTCGCCAAGGACCTCGACGGCAGCGAGGCATTTCGCCGTATCACTTCGACCGACGTGAAGGAACGCATGCCCCTGGAAGGCGATCCGCTGCCGGCTGACGATGTCGCCAAGCTGAAAAAATGGATCGAAAGCGGCTTACCATTCGACGGCCCCGACTTCAAAGCGCCTCTCGCCTCATACATTCCACCGCCGACGCATCCATCACCGCCCGAACACTATCGCGCCACGATGCCGATCACTGCGGTCGCCTTCAGCCCCGACGGCTCACAAGTTTTCGTCGGCGGATATCACGAGTTGACCGCCTGGAATGTTAGCGACGGCAAGCTCGCTCGCCGTATTCCGGGAATCGGCCAGCGGACCTATGCCATCCAGTTCAGTCCCGACGGCAACCTCATCGCGGTCGCCTGCGGCACGCCTGGCAAGCACGGCGAAGTCCGCCTGCTGAAGCCCTATTCCGGCGAGCTGGTTGGCGTCCTCAGCATGACCAGCGATGTCGTCTTTGACTGTGCCTTCAGCCCCAAGGGCGAGCGCCTCGCCACCGCAGCGGCCGACGGAGTCATCCGCGTCTTCGACGTGACGAGCGGCGGCGAGCAGCTCACGATCACCAGCCACAGCGACTGGGTCTTCGCCGTCGCCTGGAACGCCGAGGGCTCACAACTCGCCAGCGCCAGTCGCGATAAGACCGCGAAAGTCTTCGACGTCAAAACGGGCGAACTCTTGATCACGTACAACGGTCACAATCAGCCCGTCCGCGGCGTTCTGTTTCATCCGGACGGTAAGCAAGTCTATTCCGCCGGCAGCGATAGCAAGCTCCACCGCTGGACGATCGCCGACGGCAAAAAAGCCGCCGATGCCAGCCTCGGCGGCGAAGCCTACAAGCTCACCCCCGGCGGCGATACATTCTTCGCTTCTTCGGCCGACAACAAAGTCCGCCAATTCAACGCCGCCGACCAAAAGCAACTCCGCGAATTCATCGGCGCCAAAGATTGGGTTCTCTCCACCGCCTACCACGCCCCCACCAATCGCCTCACCGGCGGCGCCTTCAACGGACAGGTCTTTGTCTGGAACGCAGCCGACGGCGCCGTCGTCACTTCATTTATCGCCGCGCCGGGATATCTGCCGGAACACAAGTGATCGCTGTAGAATGCTGAGACTCGAAACTCGATCTGGATCCAGCGATGTCTCGCCAAACCGTCGAAGAGCGCCTCTCCGCGTTGGAATCGCACGTTGCCAAGCTAGAAGCAGTCGTGCGCGGAGCGAAGCGTCCGGGAAAAGACTGGCGCAAGACGATCGGTGCGTTCACCGATGACCCCGGCATGCAGCAGATTCTGAAAGATGCCATGCAATTGCGCGACGAGGATCGAAAAAAGGCGCGCCAAAAGCAACCGACAAAGCGAAAACGTAACGGATGATCCTTTTAGACACGGATCACTTTTCGGTTTTGACTGACGCACGTCACGCGTTGCATGATTCGTTGATGTCGCGGCTGGAAGCAAGCAACGAGTCGTTGGCGATTCCCATCGTATCCGTCGAGGAGCAACTCCGCGCATGGCTTGCTCAAGTTCGCCGGCTGCCAGACGTTGAAAAACAAATCTTTCCGTACGACCGGTTGATTCGACTGCTTGACACGTTCTCCGCTTGGGATATCGCCCGGTGGAGCGAACCGGCCGCCGTCGAATTCAAGCGATTACGCAAACAACGCGTGCGAATCGGCACCCAAGACCTCAAGATCGCCGCCATTTCGATCGCCAACGACGCGCTGCTGCTCTCAGCAAATCTGCATGACTTCAAGCAAGTGCCAGGGCTGCGCGTCGAAGATTGGCTGTATGCTAAATCATGACATTCATTGCCTCATACGAATGCCGTAATGCGTTACTCATTGCGCACACTCCTGATCATCTTGGCGGTATTGCCGGCGATTGCTGCGTTCGTTTATTGGAGGAACTATCCCCAGTTATCTCGAGCCGAACAGATTCAAATTTGTAATGCGGTTCTGAATGACCTTTTGAATAACCCAGAGCTAACTGACTCTCGCGATTTCTATGGAACCCTCGGCGATAAACAATTTGCACTCGTGTCGTACTTGGAATCGGGTTGCAGATGGCCATCGTGGTTTGAACCATCATTTTCCGGCTACAAGTGCCACCGATTCGACGAAAACTCTGTCGTAAATCACAGTGATCCGCGGATGTTGGGATTTCGTTTGGATAAATTCAGGCCCTTGGAGAAAATCGACGGGTTATTTGACGGGCAAATAATCGTAACCATCACGAATGCCGGTGGATCAGGCAATGGTGGTGTCATTGGAGGTTGCAACTTTTATTTTGCGGCCGAACGGCGCGACGGTCGCTGGGGGATCAAATTCCACGGCGCGCTCGATCCCTAAAGGCCCCCCGCCACCCGCTTACTCAGCCTCGCCGTCAACCGCTTCAGCGCGTCGCTGGCGTCTTTGAGCGGAATATGGGCCTGAATCAGGCTCATGCCGCGGCGGTCGTTCCAGGCGGCGGTAATCGCGCGGTCGAACTCGGCCTCGGTGCGAACTTCGTAGCCGGTGCCGCCGCCGAGCAGATCGGGCAGCTTGTGATATTTCCACGGATGAATGTCGTTGTAGTGCCAGTCGCCGGCGTGCAGGAAGCGTTCGGTGCCGTAGCCGCGGTTGTCGAGGACGATGACGATGGGGGCGAGGCCGCGGCGTACAGCGGTCGAAAGTTCTAGGCCCGTCATCTGAAACGCGCCGTCGCCGACAATAACGAGAACGCGCGATTCGGGACGCGCTGTGAGCGCGCCGATGGCGGCCGGAACGGAAAATCCCATCGACGTGTAATACGCAGGGCTGATGAACTCGGTCCGCTCGTGCGTCGTCAGCTCGCTGGCCGAGAAGAGTGAATCGCCAATGTCGGCAATCACGATGGTTTGATCGTCAATCTGCTCGTCGAGGCGATCTATGATCCGCCGCACGGTCAGCGGAGCGTCGGGCTTCAGCTCATACTTCGGCCGCGGCGGATTCAAGTCTGCCGGAATCGGCCGCTGAGTAACCGACAGCTCGCGGCTCGACAATTTCTCCAGAAACGTCTCGAGCGGCACCTGGTGATAGTGATGATGCCGGATTCTTAGTTGCTCGCTCGTCACATACATGCACCGCGCCGGATCGAGATTCGCCGTGAAAATGCCGAGATTCAGATCCGTCATGAACGTGCCGAGGAGCAGCACGCAATCGCTCTCCTCCACGAACTGCGTCACCTCGGCCCGCCCCATCGCTCCTTCATACAGGCCGATGAACAGCGGATGCTTCTCCGGGATCACGCTCTTGCCCAAAATCGTCGTCGCAATCGGAATTCTGTACTTCTCGGCGAATGCGATCACTTTGTCTTGCAACCCAAAGCGATGAATCTCCACGCCCGCGATGATCACCGGCTGCTTTGCCTTTGACAAAAGCAAGGCTGATTCTTCGACGGCTTCTTCCGCGGCTAGTAAATCGTCTTCGTGCGTGGCCTGGTGATAGGTATGCACGATCTGCGGCACGATCTCGACCTGATCGCGCGGGATTTCGATATAGCCCGGCCGCTTGTACCGCACCACCGTGTCCAGCACGCGGTCGATCTCGCGAAACGCCACCGCCGGATCGATCAACTCCGTCGTCGCCACGCACAGCTTCTCGAATACCTCCAGCTGCGTCCGAAAATCGCGCACCTTGTGATGCAAGAGCGGATTGTTCACGCGCTCCGCTAATCCCGGCGCGCCGCTAATGACGACGACCGGCGATTTTTCGGCATATGCCCCGGCGATCGAGTTACAAACCGACAACCCACCGACGCAATACGTCACGCACACGGCTCCGAGGCCGTTGATCCGCGCATACGCATCCGCCGCAAACCCCGCGCAGTCCTCCCGCGTGCAGCCGACGACCTCAATCGGACTTTTTTCCAGCTGGCCGTAAAACGTGAGGATGTAATCACCCGGAATGCCGAAGACGTGCTGGAGGCCATAGTCCTGCAGCCGGCGAATTAGATACTGGCCGATCGACAACGGTTTTGTCGTCCGCGGCGATTGATTCGTCGGCGGGACGGACGCCGGGATCGTTTCGATTCGCGACATAGCGATGTCCTTCGCTGAAAAAGCGCGCTTAAGCCAGTCGGCGCAGCAAACGCGGGCCCATCGGCGCAACATCTGCCGCTCGCCACAACAAGAATACGCGATCAACCAGTACCCGGCAGCGGAAATCCAAAACCCCCGCAAAATCTCAACTAGCCGGCCAAAGACACTTGGCATAAACCATTGTCGGGCAGTCATTTGCGCCGTAATTGACCGGACGATCCGCCTCTCCCATCTGCAGGTTTGCGATTGGTTCCGAGCCGGCCTGCGACCTAGACTTCCCTCATGGAAATCGCTGTTTTCGAAGACGAGCAGGTCTCCCGGCTGTACCCCATCACCATCGGCCGGCCTGCCTACGCCGTCACCTGCGGCAGTTTCCGGCTTGTCGATTGGCTCGCTACGCTTAGCCGCGACACTGGCGCGAGTCTCCGCGGCATCGTGCGTCCGCACCTGACCGCCATCCAACACCTCGACTATCCGCAATTCACCGCGCCGCCGAAATCAAACCGGCCAGTATTGTTGGTCAACGCACGAGTCGTGCCGTCGGTGCCGGCTTATCGAGCGCTCGCTCAATTGCTGAGCGAATCGCGCTCGGTCGCGGTCTATGAAAACGGCTCGCTGGCCGCCGCAGTCATTGGCCGGGATTTCCGGGAGACGCCGCCCGCTGATGATACTGTTGCCATGTGGTCCAACTTCACCACCGATATATTAACGAATCGCCTCCCCACGGCCGACCTTCGTCTGCCGCTCTTCGAATACCCCCACGACGTCGTCCGTCACAACCTCGCGACGATCAACGACAGTCTCGAATTCCGCCTGAAAGATAATGGCGTCAAGGAAATCGCCCCCGGCGTCTTCGCCGCTCCCGGCGCGACGCTGGGCCAATACTGCGTGACCGACACGACCAAAGGTCCTGTCCTCCTCGACGAAGGCGCGACCGTCGGCCCGTACAGCCTGCTCCGCGGCCCGGCTTATCTCGGCCCCAAGTCGCGCGTCATTGAACACTCGGCCATCAAAGATGCCGTCTCGCTCAGCCACACGACGAAGATCGGCGGCGAAATCGAAGGCTCGATCGTCGAGCCCTACACCAACAAACAGCATCACGGCTTTCTCGGCCACAGCTACCTCGGCAGTTGGATCAATCTCGGCGCCGGCACCTCCAACAGCGACCTCAAAAACACCTACGGCAACGTCAAGATGGAGTATCGCGGCGAGCAGGTCACCACCGGCATGCAATTCCTCGGCTGCATCCTGGGCGACTATGCCAAATCGGCAATCAACACGGGCATCTTCACCGGCAAAACCATCGGCTGCTGCTCAATGCTTTACGGCTTCGTCACCACCAATGTTCCCAGCTTCGTCAATTATGCCCGCCTCTTCGGCCAAGTGACCGAGCTGCCGCCCGAAGTCATGCTCGCCACCCAGCAGCGGATGTTCGCCCGCCGCAACGTCACCCAGCGCGACTGCGACATCGCACTCATCCACTCCATGTACGATCTCACGCGGCATGAACGACAATTAGCCGGCGAGCCACTGGCACTCTGAAATTGCTCGGTTAGGACCTCGCCGGGCAGCAGCGCCAGTCCACCAAGGACTTGGCGTCGTTGTCTGGGCCATCGGATCCCCAATCGTTCGTCAATCGTCTCGTCATTTATCGTTAGTTCCAGCCGTGGCCGTCACGGACGCCGGCTAATCTCGGCACGGAGTTGCTCCAGGTGAGCAAGCTGCTTTTGCAGTCGTAAAATCTCGGCGTCAATAGAGGCGATGTTCCGTTGGTCGAGGAGGCTAGACGAATGGGATTGCGGAGTGGTTTTGCCGATGCGGTGCAGAATCGGAATGATCACGGTGACAGCGGCATCGAGGATGGCAAGTGCAGCGATGAAGCGGTACGTGCGATCGAGTTCGAATTTAAAGAAAATGATCGCCACGAGCAGGAAAGCCAGGCCGAAAATGATCTGACATGCGATTAAAAAAACCCAGCGATAGGATCCCTCCAGCCGAGCGATTGACAACAGCGACACGTGGGCGGTTGCCACGGCCAGAATGCACGCTGAAGCGGCTGTTTTCCAATAGGTGTCCGAATTCACGTCGATCCACATGCCAAGCAGGATCATTCCCGCCCCGAGCGCGGTCAATGCTACGCCTGCGATCGGCAAGGCATTCATGCCGCGCGGCGTCCGCGACAGGTCGGATGCCAATCCGCAAACGCTCGCTACCGCGATCGTGATCGTCGTGAGGATGACGCGGACTTCAATCCAGCCCCATGTCGCTCGCATGACGAGAACGACACCGATCAGAGCCGCCAGCAACACCGAACCGATCGCGACATACAGCAATGCTCGTCGGAAGTTGAATCCAGAGTGCATGGCCAGGCCCTCCCGCGGCTGCTAATTCCAGCCGTTGGCATCGCGCACCTTGATCATCGTCCCAAGGATCGTGTTCCACGTTTGCTGATTCTCCAGCATGGCGTTGGGAAACATGCAGCCGTCCCAGCAGATGTGGCGGATGCCGCGGGCTTTGGCGTTGCGGAGCCAGTCGCCGGCGGTTTTGACGATGTCGAGTTTTCCATTCGGGTCGTCGGCGGGGCAATGGCGGCCGGTTTTTTCGTGGCTACCGGTGCCGTGCACCGTGCCGTCGTTCTGGGCGACGTGGAAGTCGATCGTCCAGGGGCGAAGGGCGTCGGTCATTTGCTTGAACGCGGCGTCGAACTCGGCCTGCGAATAGCCGGGCTTGAGCAGGGCGTGTTCTTCGGCATTGATGCCGAGCAGGTAGAGATAGGTGTGGGCCTGGTCGGCTTGGAAGCCGACAGTTTCGGGCATGCCGACTTCGTTGAGCAGGTCGACCATGTTCCGCCAGGAATGCATGCCGGCCCAGCAGATTTCGCCCTCGGCAGCGAGGCGTTCGCCGTTGTCCTTGGCGACGTGAGCGGCTTCTTTGAATGTGGCGGCGATTTTTTTGGTGTTGCCTTTGGGGTCTTTGTCCCAGTTCGTCGGATTGTCAGCCGAGTCGATGCGGATGACGCCGTATTTGCGGACACCATGCTTATTCAGGATTTTGGCGATGCGGCAGGCCTTTTTGACGGCTTCGACGAAGTTAGCCCGGTCTTCGTTGGTGCCCATGGCGGAGCCGCCGACGGTGCCCGGCCAGACGGGGGCAACGAGTGAGCCGACGGACAATCCCTTGGAGGCGATTTTATCGGCCATTTCGCGGATGGCGTCGTCGCTGGCGTCCGGATCGGTATGGGGATGGAAGAGGAACAGATCGATGCCTTCGAATTTTTGGCCGTTGACTTCGGCGCTAGCCGTCAGCTCCAGCATGCGGTCGAGGCTGATGGGCGGGTGGTCGGTGCCGGGCTCTTTGCCGACGAGTCCTGGCCACATGGCATTGTGCAGCTTGGGATACGTGAATTTGGGAGCGGCCATGAGTTGTCCTGGTCAATTTGGATCGCGGAGGGAGTGACGGATGATACCACGAATGGCACGAAATAGACGAAAACCACGAGAATGGCTAGTCGGAAGGTGACGAATTGGACAGTGTCGTTGTTTTGGGTGGTGAACGTCGTCAGGCGTATGCGTATGCATTTGGTTTTTTCAGAGCATGCATTTTTCGCAAATTGTTGGGGCCACGGCGGTTACGATATGTTTGTACATGCATGGTTATGCACATTATGCAGGGTGGCTCACGGAGGCATTTTTTTGTTTTTTTTTGCCGCAAAGGTCTGTCTGGGACGGTGCGTAAGCGCGTTGGTACAAATGTTTAGATGCGCGGAGAGCGTGAATTATTGGGCGCTATCAAGCCTCAATTGCAACCGCATTGTGTCTGGAGCCCGTCGCCGCCAATGGTGAAAAACGCGACAGTTTGGCTGACGCGGGAGGACGTGTTTTCTTCGAAGCCGGCGCGCTGGTTCTTTAGCGACCAACATTTCTTATCAACGCCAGCGATTGGGGAGGGCAGCCGATCTTGTAATCCGGATCGTTGACTGGCAGCGTGAGGATGACGACTTTTTCATCATGGGCAGCGGGCAGCGCCTGGAGCCTGATTAGCAGCGAGGACTCTCGCGCGGCAAAGGTGGCCGTACCGGCGAGGGGAGCAAAATCGCGGCCCGATATCGCATCGCCACTGAGGGTGTAGTTCACGGTTAGGCTCTTGCTCGTATCGCCGGAGCGTGTGAGTCGCCAAACGGCAGGCTGTCCCTGCTGCGCGCGGGGGACAATCGCCGAGACGGATATGATCGGTGTGGATTCGCCGCGCGGGTCGGTGTTGTTGAAGTAGTGCTCGATGTTGGCATAACCGGCAGAGATCTTGGCGCTGTCAGAGCTATCGGTGGGGTCTAAGCCGTATTGTTGTTCCCAGTAATCGGGAATGCCGTCGTTGTCGCTATCCACTGGCTTAGGCAAAGAACGGTAGTCGGGACAGCGTTCATCGGCAGGGAGGTCGAGCTCGGTGCGAATGACGGCGCCGCGCCCGGTGCGAACGCTGTTGGCAATTCTCACGTCCACCATGTCGCGGGCTGGAAGGGTAGCACCGCCATCCGCAAGCACGGATTCAAAGGCGTCGGCAGCCGTCTGCAGGGCGGCCGGCGGCTCGGACCACGGCTGATCGATTACCATTGCAGCTCGGTCGGCTGCGGAAACGTTTTTGAACTTGCTTGGGGAGTAGCCGACGGCAAGGCGGTTATTCGCCGTCGCGGAAGGAGAGCCATCGATAATGTTGCCCGAAGCATAGAGCCGGGCGAGTGGATCGCCATGAAACTCAAAGGCGATTGCCGCGATCTCGGATGGAGTACTTGGACCGGCTTTGTAAAAATTGTTCAGCCACTGCAGGTGAACCCGCTGGCTGCCGGTGTGCGTTGGATATTCGGACCAGTTGTAGATGACGTTGTTGTAAAACGTCAGCACTGGCGGCTGATCGTCGCCGCCGGTCGTGCGGGGATTTCGCAGGCGATTGTGGGCATACAGCATGTGGTGCATCGTGGAACGGCCGTTGGGGGCGGCGCTGCCCCATAACGAGCCCTCCGAATGATTCGGCGGCGTTTGCTTGGGGTTGGCGTAATCGCAGCCTTCCGCGGCGAAGCTCCAGGAAATCGTGCTTTGACCGGCATGCGTGACCGTCAGATTCTCGTCCGTGGCCCAGGAAGTGGAGCAATGATCGATCACAATCCGGTTCAGGTCGTCGAATTCAGACACCTGCTTGCCGCGCTCCTCCTTTTTCAGTTTCGTTTTTTCAAATTCCTCGGGGCTAACTCCTTCCGCTTGCGTTTGAACACCCTTGGCAATGGGTTTGATTTCGAGCGCGTCGCCTGAGTCGCCTTCGTAGTTCCAGCCACGCCGGCAGCGGATGTGCCGGACAATGACATTGTCGGCTGATATGGTTAGCGTGCCGCCTTTGATGCAAATGCCCTCGCCCGGCGCCGTCTGGCCCACGATGGTGATGTTGGGATGTGCGACGGCGATTTTTTTCGGGAGTTTTTTGTCTTGCTTGGAACCGTTCGCGGTGGGAGTGAGATCGATAATGCCCGATACATCGAACACGACGATGCGATTGGGTTGACTGACGCAGTCGGCCAATGAGCCCGGGCCGCTGGGGGCTAGATTCGTAACATGCACGACCTGACCGCCTCGTCCACCGGTCGCAAACTGGCCATCGCCTTCGGCCCCGGGAAAAGCGGGAACATCCTGGGCCAAGCAAACACCTGCCAGGTATAAGAAGCCGAGGAGCGGCCAGCTAACGCGTGGTAACAACGCAGCGAACCCCAACCTATTGCTCCTTCGCCTTCATCCCAAAGTGTTTTTTGAGAAACGCCAGCATGGCGTTAGTGGTGGCCTGTTGTCCGGAGAAATCGGACGTCAGGTGAAATTCGCATTCGACTCCGATCAGGTCCATTTCCTTTTTCAGGTGCCGCCCAAAATTCGGATGATGGATATTGCCGGGCTTTTCGTTGTTGCCGCTATTCATGGCGAAGACCGGCGCGTCGTCCTTCGTCAAATGCGTGATCGGGGAGCAGTCGCGAAGTCGGGCGTCGAGGTCAGCGCCGATTGGGTCGTTATCCCAATTGAATGTTTCTGGCAGGCCGTGCAGTTGCTTAAGCGGGGCGACGTCGTACGCATTGCCCGGGACGATTTTCTTGATCTCGCGCGGATCGTAAGTGCATTGCATGTTGGTGGGCAGGGCGCAAGACAAGCGGGTTGACTGGCGCGCCACGGGATCCGAACTCTTAGGATCGGCAAGGTCGTCGTGGAACGCGAGCCACAGTGAAATCCCCGCGCCCGCGGAACCGCCCGTGCAAGCAATACGCTTTGGATCGAGATTCCAATCAGCCGCCTTAGAGCGCAGGAACTGAATTGCGCGGGCGCTGTCCTGCATTTGCGCCGGATAAGGCGCGACATCGGACAGCCGATAGTTGATTGAGGCGTAGGATATGCCCGAATCCAGGCAGGCCTGCAAAAGCGCAGCGTTGTGTTCTTTCTTGTCCCCACGTCGAAAACCGCCGCCGTGGATGAAAACGACGAGCGGCGTCGGCGTCGTGCTATTGGCCTTCCAAAAGTCGATCTTATTGCTCGCGTCTGGCCCATAGGAGACATCGCGAAACGTCGGCGCCAACTCCGACCGCTTTGGTTCAGCATCCGCACCAGCGCGACGCGCTGCTTTGGCGGAGCGCGCTTGTTTGGCTTTCGTTTTCGTACCGGCAGGTGTTTCCTGTGCGGCGAGACCGCCAAGCGAAAGGCTGAAGCACGCGCCGAGCAGCCACGCCAGTAAATTCTTCAGAATGTCCGCACTCATGGTGTAAACCTGGGCAGGTGGCCGCAGGAACTAAGTAGGGAGTTGTTGAACTGGTACGCTTGCGCGGCTAGAAATGATTTCGCGCCGCTTATTTGGAATACCAACTCTTGGCGTAAGGGTCGGTATGGCAAAAATTGATCAGCATCTCGGCCACCTTGCGGCGGGCAGAATCGCCGGGATGAGTGCGGTCGTTCTCGCGCAGGTCATCGATGTTCCACACCAGGCCGTCTTTGCGGGGCGTAACACCGTCGGCCCACAGATAGGGCCCCCACAGCACGACCGGCGATTTCACCTCGCCCCGAGCGGGATCGGCATTCAGCCCCGGGTCACCTTTGACCTGCCGATCGATGATCCAGCGGATCGAAAACGCCCCTTCGTAGGCGTATGGTTCTGGATTGAGCGGCGTCGTGGCATAGCCACCGTAAATGCGGCTGGACATATAGGCAAGCTGTAAGTTGGGGAACCGCTTTTTGAGAAGCTGCAGGCTCGTAACCAGATCGTTTTCGAGTTTTTTCGCGTGCGCGGGGAATTCACCGAATTGGGCCTGCTGGACCAGCGCCTGCTTGATCCAGGCGACCTGCACTTGCTCGTACGAGACATCAGCCGCCTTCAGGCGCTGGTCAACGGTGTTCCAGACCTTCGTGCCGACATCGCTCGAGGGATCGTTCCACTTGTCGGGAATTTGCCCGCCTTGAGCGAGGTCAACGACGGCCACTTTGGCGGATTTTTCGGGATCCTTGTCGGCCATCGTCTTGAACGCAGAAAATTCCATCGTCGTGTTCGACATGCCGACGCCCACGAAGCCGATCTTCCCGCTGGGGGAGGGTTTGCCTTGAGCATCGAGCGGCTGAATGCGCGCGACGGCTTTTTTCGCGGCCTCTTGCTGCGAAGCCGGCGGCTCATTGCTGCCGTTGCCATAAAGTCCGCCGCTTTCGCCCTTATAAGTTTCGTTCCCGAGCTCGGTCAAAGGCTTCGCGCCAATCGAATCGCGCGGCGGCGGGACGTTGGCCTGCGTCGCCGCGCTCTTGGCTGCTTTCTGGCCGCCCGCTTTGGCCTGGCCACCCGCTTTGCCCTGGCCGTCGCCTGCGCCGGGCACTTTCAGGCCAGTGAGCACGAGGCGATCGCCACGCTGCTCGCTGCGGAACATGACGTTCGTGCCAGCGGGCAATCCCTTCTGCCGAAAATCGGCGATGGTCTGATTGTTCGCGTCGTGAATGATTGTTTGCGGCGTGAGGACGCCTTCGACGTCTTTGCCGTCGACGGTGGTGATCGTCACCAGTCCCTTCTCCAGATCAACATTCTTGATCTTGCCGCGGTTCGCCTGTTGGGCCAGCACGGTGCCGCATATTAAGCACATCACGAGGGCGATGGAGAAGCGACGCATGGGACACCTTTAGGCTGCAATGGAAACGGATGAGCAGCGTCAGTGTATCGGTCAAATCAGGCGTTTGCCAATCAAAAGCCGAAGAATCGTAATCCGAGACCGAGCGATTACCTCTCAGGCGACAAGGGACTGGAATCCAGGAAATCGCGCGGCATCAGCCCGAACGAGTGCCAAACGACGGGCTGATGCAGAAAATCCTCGCTCCGCGGGAAGTGATGAAAGCCGAGCCAGTACCAAAGCACGACGCTTTTGCCTGCGACCGGCTCGCCGTTGGCGTAGCCAGGTAAGGCTTGCAGACTCGTTCTTGAATCGACGGCCGAATAGGGAAATTCATTCGGCTTGGCCAGGGTGACCCACAAATCGGCCTGCGTGGAGGGCTGCTTTTCCGAGCGATAGACACCGGCGTTCCCCGGCATGAGCTGATACGACCGCGCGTGCCCCAAGGCATTGCGGGAGTTGCGATTGACGACACGCCAGGCCCGAAAAGTCTCCGGATTGCAGGTGCGGCCGGTTTCTTCCATGATCGGCGTCCAGCTACAAGTTCCTTGCTGCCCGCGCTGGCCGCCCGGCTGTCGCTGCCAATTGAATTCCTCGACGGCGTTATCCTCCGCGCCGTCGATCGCGAAATCCAGCCGGAACAGATAATTGTGAACGTGCGACTCGGCGAAGACTTTGTGGTCCAGCAGATCCTTGCCGACCAGTGCGCCGACGGCCGACGTGTCGCCCTGAGCCAGATGCCGCGGCGCGCCGGTGACGCCGACCTCCGGCATCAGGGTGCCGTCGTCGCGGAACTTCCAGCGGATGAGATAGACATAGCCGTCGGGGTCGTCGGGACACGAAAAACACATCGTGGACCAGAGGACGAGCATCTTGCCGGGGACATGGCCGAACATGCCGAGGTAATTTGGGCCCGTTTTCTCCTCGTGCATCATGACCGTTGCGGGCTTGCCCGCTGCCGGCAGCTTGCCTTCCGCGTCCATCGCCCGACACCAGGTGCCCGAACCGCAATCCACGCCGGGAACGAGCGGCAGCGGTCCATAATTGGCATGCCGAATGGCAAAATCGACCGATTCATTGCCCCGGTCATACGCCACGAAGATTTCGGCCAGCCCGGCGTATTTCAGTATCTTCCGGCCGCCGAATGAAACGTCGTGCAGCACCAGCCCTTCGCGGACGCGCTGCGACCACTTGAACTTCCAGCCTTCCCACTCCACTAGATGGCCGTCCTCGGCGCTGGGCGGCGGCTGATGTGCCGCGGCCGGTCGCTCGTCGGGCATCGTCCAGCCTTTCAGCGGCAAGGCGGCCGGCATAATCAGGCCCGCGCGCTTTTCACGGCTCAGCGTTGGGCGGAGCGATGTCTTGGCGGCAGGAGGCGTTTTTGACGGTTTCAGATTCGCATCGAGAAATTCGGCCAAGAGATCGCGATCGTTGTAGCCGTGATTGCGCCCTTTGCCGATTTGCAGCTTCGCCGGCACATTGGCCCGCCGCAACGTTGCATAAAACATTTCCGCTTGCGTCAGGGGCACCAAGGGATCGGCGTCGCCGTGCAAAATCAGAAACGGCGCCGATTCGGTGTCAACGTGCGTTAGCGGGCTGGCGAGTCGAGCTTGCTTTTCGCGCTCTTTTGGATGTCCGCCCAGTAGCGCCTTAATTGCCGGCTCCGCTTCCTCGATCGTCTTCGTCTCGGCCAACAAGCTGGCGAATTCGACCGGCGCGGCTTGGGCCACGACCGCTTGCACGCGACTCGACTGGTCCGACCAGCCGCCGGCGCCTTCGAATTCTTTCACGTGGGCCGTCGTTCCCAACAGCGCGGCCAGGTGCGCGCCCGCCGAATGGCCCCACACGCCAATGTGGTCCGGATCGAGATGCAGCTCCTTCGCTTTGGCACGGAGAAAACGGATTGCACACTTACAATCGTAAAGCAGTTCGGGAAATTGGACGCCCGATGGTGTGAGTCGATAGTTGATGCTGACACCGCAATATCCCCGTTCGACGAGCCACACGAGCTTATCGGCGCTGTGATCCTTCGAGCCCGACCGCCAACCGCCGCCGTGGATATAGACGATCACGGGCAGCGGCTTCTGGGGCAGTTGCTTGGGACGGTAAATGTCGAGTTTCAGCTCAACGTCGCCGCCTTTGCCATAAACCACGTCGCGCTGAATCTCAACTTCGTCGGGAATGACTGGAGTCGCGGCGTTCTGTTCATCCTTTGTTTGTTCCGTTGCGCCACTCTTGACTTGTGCCGCCGCTCGCACCGCATAGCCCACGGCAATGATTCCGGCAGCCAGCATTGCCAGGGCAACGGCGAATTTCTCCACGCGCCCGGAAATCCTTGGAATTCGTTTCATCGCGATTGCTCCCTAACAGACTGCGCTTTGCCGGCCCAAAGAAAAATGTTCTGCTGCCCGCACATGGTACGTTCAGAAAATTGAAATTCCCAGCAGACGCTAGATCAAACAGATCGTCGCTAAGCTCAGCATGGCGGCTGAACCGGAAGCGATTCGCCTCCGTCGGCCTTTAATGCCTGATAGGCTCTAGCGGTTGCTGTTCCTTGCCGGTTGATTTCTCGAACCGGTGAAACCCGGCGAGTTATTTAGATAGCGGCCGCCGCCGGTTGCTCGTAGCACGCCTTCGGCCTGAGCAATGGCAGCGCGGGCCACAGCCGCGGCTTCGGAGGCGTTTTTTGCGGTCCAGGTAAGACCGACTCGACCGGAAGCACCGGAATGAGTCATTTCCTCCGCCGCCTTCTCGTCTTTCCGGGCTTGGGTCAGCGTTTCGGCTGCTTCCTTCCAGTGCTTATCGGCCTGGAACAACTCGGTGCGAAGGCGTGCGACCGAGCCGCCCTGCGCGTGGAGCTCGGCTTTGGCCCCCACATATTTGTCGTCGAACTCGAGGATTTTTGTTTTCGCCTCTTGCAGGCTGACGCCAGTCAAGCCGGCGAGCTTCGCCTGAACGGTCGAGTCGGCGAGGACACGATCCTCCACTTGTTGGAAGTTCTGACGGGCCGACTCCACATTTTTAACCGCCTGCTTGTAAGGCGAATCGGACGTTTGTTCATCGATGATCTCCGCCTCGATCTCGGCTAGTTCTTTGGCGGCATGGCGGGTGACGCTCTGTGCGTCGTGGAATTTCTGTGCCTCCTCGCGGAGCTTAGCCAGCGAGGCGTCGATCTTCGCACGAGCGGTGTTGCCGGTTGATTCGGCATCCGCCAATACCTGCTTGGCAGCGTTGATCTGCGACGCGGCCGCCTGATGCATGAACTGCCGCTGTCGAGCCAACATCGATGAATAACTATGGGAGTAGTAGCCGCGACGATACGCCTGGACGGGGCTGGCAACGACGAAATATCCGGCGATCGCGGCCACGAACAGCAGCCGCCGTGCATTCATGACGTGACCCGGAAACAATCGGCCTTGTTGCTCTTTCATCGCAATCATGCGCCTGCCCCTCCCAAACCGTTTCTGGCCAGTACGACTACACTTCCGTTCCAATGCTTACCGGAACGATCGGCGGCGAAGCTGCCGGGTGGGAAACTCGCTCAATGAGCTTCGGAGGCGACGATCTTGCCGCCGGAGCTACTATTGCCGGAGCAACAACAGCAGGAGCGCGTGCAGCAACAGCAGGAGCGGGTGCAGGCGCCAAAGAAACCGGATGAATGTCTTTCAGGCCGAGGAAGCTTTGCAAGACGGCTGGCGTGGGCGGTGTCGAGGCCGTGATCAACGGCCGCGGCGAGCTGGCTGGCTGGTCGTTAACGACTGGGCGCGTCCCGACGACAACGGACGTGACCACCGGCGACGAACTGGCGACGACGCTGCCAGCAGGAACGTAAGTGCCGACTGTTGGCCCGGTCGGATAACCGATTCCGACCGTCGTGCCCGTCGTTGGCGTGCTGTTGGAGCAGCCATAATACGGCGAATAGCCTACGTTGTAGATCGGATACCCATTACCGTAACCGCCGTACCCGGCCGAGTACGGATAGCCGTAGCCACCGTAGCCCGAGCCGTTGTAACCAAAACCGCCATTGCCAAAACCGCCGTAGCCTCCGTAGCCATAGCCGCCATAACCTCCGGAGTACGGATAGCCATATCCATTATTGCCGTAGCCGTAATACGGGTAGCCATAGCTATAGCTGCTGTAGTACGGGTAGCCATAACCGTAACCGCCATAGCCACCGTAGCCGTAACCGCCATACCCTAGACCGAGCCCCAAACCGTAACCGAGGCCATAACCGAGGCCGTAATAGGGTCGGTAACCATAGCCGTATCCGTAATAGGGATAGCGGTAGCCGTAACCAATGCCGCGATAGCCCAGCCCCCCATAACCTAAGCCGCCATAACCAATTCCGCGGTAGCCGCCGAAACCACCATAACCGCCATGCCCGAAGCCGCCGATGCCATGGCCGAAACCACCGCCGTGAAAACCGCCGCCGTGAAATCCACCGCCGTGAAACCCGCCACCGCCATGGAATCCACCGCCACCGTGCCCTCCGCCGCCGTGTCCTCCGCCATGAGCATGAGCCGCTGAGGAACCAAAGAAGCCGACGAGCACAATCGTTGCCGCCAGAAAGATTCGACGCATAGCATTGTCTCCAAAGCCCGAGTCGGTGGCTCGCTGTAGCGCTTTATTATCAAAACCGCGGTTAGCCTAGACAAGACAATTGCTGCGGCAGTCGGTTTTGTAATCTAAATAGCGGCCGTGCGCAGGAAGATCGGCAGCGTGTCACCCATCTCCTTTGCTGAGGTTCTCCGCCGCAGCGATGAAGTGCACGTGATTTTCGAGGATGACGTAACCGAGCCGCGTTATCCGATTTTCGTTATGGAGGAAGTTCCAAGAATCCAAAACGATCTGTGCTGCTTCCGGCCGAGTGAAAATCGGTAGCCAGGCAACGACCGTGCAGCTGATGAAATGCCGCTGGCGAGTGTCGCCGAAGCGGCGCCTCGCGAGGCGCTTACTCATGCGTTTTTCTTCGCGGCCGCCGTGTCGTGCCGGCATCGGCGAATTGAGGGGTTCAGTTTTTTGCGAAATGCGCGACGAGGATAAGCAAGCGTCAAGTTGTCGCACCACATCGTCCGTGCAAAATCATGATCTCACCTCCTGTTTCCCGCATTAGCCGCGGCTAGCTAGTGGCACCCTCTCGTGTTTTGCAATTGCAATGCCACCGCAAATTCAATCAAATCCGCAACGAACGCAAGGTTGCCACAATTGTTTCAGACAATTCACTTTCTATGTCCGATACATTTTCAAAGAGAAACGTTGGCAAACTCTCCGTATTCGCTACCTCTGTTGCTAGCATGCGCCATCAAAAGCAAGCCGCTCGCTTCCTCTCGCCTTTTGCCTTGCGTCTCAAAGGCTGCAGTGTCCAGCCGAGCCGGCTGGTGCTCCGCTGCCGTCAATTTTGGTACCAGGCAAATTTGCACGCCCAATGGTGGCTGCGGCCCAAGACGACTTACCGCCCCCTATTTGTCTTAGCCACTCAGCGATCCGGCAGCAATTTATTGATCGATTACCTTAACCGGCTGGGTGGAGTGCAATCCCTGGCTGAAATTCTCAATCGCACACTACCCGAGGGCCTGCCGCGGTGGCAAGCCACGCCGCGCAGCGCCTTGGCGCACATTCGAGTCTCGCTGGACACGCTCCAAGCGCCGGTTCGCGGATGCAAGCTCATGCTCAATCAACTCGATGAGTGCAAGCTCGATCTAAAGCGGCTGGATGCGGCATTCCCCGAAGCGCGTTACATCATTCTGTATCGTGAATCTTTGGCAGAACAATTCCTGTCTTTGGAAGCGGCTCAGGCCACCAATCAATGGAAGCTGACAGGCGAACAAGAGGCTAAATTGGTTCACATCCGAGTCGATCCTCGGAAGCTGAGCAGCTTTTGTGACCGGACGCTAGAAATGTATCGTCGCGTGTTGGACCACGACTGGCTCCGACACCGCGGTATCCTTCTCAGCTATGAGCAGCTCGTGAGTGACCCGGAAAACTGTCTGCGGGAAGCGATTTGCCCCCTACTAGAGGTTGAAACTGCGCCGCTAAGCACTTCGCTGCGTAAACAAAACACGTTGTCCCGAGCGGAGCGTATTGTCAATTACGATCAGGTCGCAAACCTTTTGGACAGCCCCCAGTGTCGTCAATGGCTAGACTGGGCCTCGTGAGCATGAATCACCGAGGCTGGAAACAGCGAGTGGACTTAGCAAGCTCGCAAAAATCAAATCAGGGGCCGCGCGAATCGCCGGCACTCATGATTTCTTGGCTTTTTTGCCATTCTTCGCCGGCCGGCGGTCGAGATTTTGGCTCGAATCCATCTTGGCCAGGTCTTCCGCGGTCGGGCTACCGCCGAACTGTTTGTAGTACAGCTCTTGAAACGGATTGATCTTGGGGCCGACGACTTTTTCGTTGACCATGAGGGGCAGTGCCTCGGCCCAAAACGTCTCGTACGCCGCTGCCAATCCTTTGGCGACTTCGGGATGCTGGGCCAGCACATCGTGCTTTTCGCCGGGATCTGCAGGCACGTCAAACAATTGCCATTTCGGCTCCGCGGCTCCATTTTCTGAGACCAGGTGCCAGCGCGTGTTTCGCACGCTGCACATTCTAAACTTCGACTCGTTCGGATCGGCAAATTTGGGCCAACGGCCCACGTGCGTAAACAGCACACGGTCCGGCCAGCTCGAGGAGGGATTTTCTAACAGCGGCACCAGACTGCGTCCTTCGACCTGCGGCTGCACATCATCGGGGATTTTTGCCCCGGCAATTGCAGCGAGCGTTCGAAACAGATCGATGTGCGCCGTCAGAGCATTGCAATCGGCCGGCTGAATCATGCCCGGCCAGCGCCAGAACGAGCTGGCATGAGTTCCACCCAGCCACGCGGTTCCCTTCGCGCCGTGCATGCCGGCGTTGAACACGCTTACGCCGGCCGTGCCGCCATTGTCATTCATAAAAATCACGAGCGTGTCTTTGGCGATTCCCCACTCATCAAGTTTGGCCAGCAGCTTGCCAATATTCTGGTCAATGTTGTGGATCATACCGAAGAAGCTCTCGGCATTCGGCGGAAGGCCTTGGCCCTCGTAGATCGCCTTGTCCTCGGGACGCGCGACATAGGGACCGTGCGGCGCGTTGGTCGGAATGTAAGCGAAGAACGGCTTGCCGCTCGTGCGCCGCTCGTCGATCCACTTGGTCGCCCGGGCGTAGAAGATGTCGGTGCAGTAGCCCTGCGTTTTTTCGAATGTTCCATTGTGCAGAATCGCCGGATCGAAGTACTTGTTGCCCGGCGCATCGCCGCACGAGCCAGGATAAATCTGTCCGATCCCTCCGCCGCCGTGAATGAACACTTCATCGAAGCCGCGTCGGCCCGGTTGATATTCGGCTTCGTCCCCCAGATGCCATTTTCCGAAAATGCCCGTGGCATACCCCGCGGATTGAAGCACTTGCGCGATCGTGGTGGCTTTGAGAGTTAGCCGCTCGCGCTCGAGAATCGTATGCGTGATGCCGTTTTTGAACTCGTGCCGTCCCGTCATCAACGCGCTGCGTGTCGGCGAACAGGTTGGGCTGACGTGAAAATCGGTAAACCGCAGCGCCTGGCTGCGCAGCTTGTCGAGATTCGGCGTTTTGAGAACGGGGTTGCCGTGGGCCGATATGTCACCGAAGCCCTGGTCATCCGTCAACAGAAAAATAATGTTGGGCCGCTTACCAGCTAGCGACTGAGCCCGAGCGGCCGCTGATAATCCGACGAGCAAAGCAAGACAAAAAAGAAGTACGTGTCTCATTGTGGTTTGAGAATTGGAGGCAATGAAAAATGGTTCGTGAACGCTATTACTTGTCAATTTAACATTTCAATCTCAACGAATTGGCTGCTCCGAATGGAAAAAAGCTTTTGACGCTTCCTAGTGTCTGATTCACAAATCCATACCTCGGCTGTGCCGGAATAGCGCTCCAGCTTGCCAAGGACGCCTTTGCGCCAGAGGCGGTCGCCATACGGCGCCAGAGGGAAATCGTGCTGGGGTTTATTTGATGCATCGGTCACGCTAGACTTGGCCATTGTCCGCCTTAGCCTTTTTGCCGAGCGAGGCGGGGGCACAACACGCGAACGAAAGCAGTTGATCGCGTGTCATTTCTGTGCGGGAGGGATCTGCAAGCTCAAATCGTTGTCAAATCCCAAACACTCAAATGTGACAAGTCAAGAATACGTGTGAAAACACGATGTTGGAGAGGTGGCAGAGTGGTCGAATGCGCCGGTTTGCTAAACCGGTGTACGGGGTAAACCTGTACCGCGGGTTCGAATCCCGCCCTCTCCGCTCCGCTTGAAATCGCTCGTCGCAACTGGTTGATGCGTAACCAATTGCGGCGAGCGATTTTTTCGCCCAAAAACGCCGGGCTGCAGAAAAAATGTCGGAACCTGTCTAATCGGCCATTGGCGAAGCCGCTCTCACTTTCAGGGGCGACGGGGCGGTCGAGGATTTGCTTGTCGGTGAGGGTGGTGGACCAGCCGAAAGTGGCGAATACGACAGCGGTCGAGATCAGCGAGAGTTCCCGCGGCGGCAATTATTTCGTGAAAGGCGCAAACTGCTGCGCGACCTGTTTGGCGCTGCGCAAACCATCGACTGCGGCGCTGATGATGCCGCCGGCGTAACCCGCCCCCTCGCCGACGGGAAATAAGCCCGCGATGCCCGGCGCTTGCCGCGAAACTGGATCGCGGCAGATTCGCACGGGTGAACTTCCCCGCATTTCAGGACCCACCAGAGTGGCGTTTTCTAAGAAATCGCCCCGCCATTGGCGATCCATGAGCGGCAGGCCGACTCGGAGTGCTGAAATTACTGCTGGCGGCAGCACGCTGCTGAGATTTGCCGAAATCACTCCCCGCGGAAAGGAGCTTGCCAACTGCTCGCCGCCTCGCGGTCCACGTTGTCCCACAAAATCGGCCGCTCGTTGAATCGGGGCCAGATACGAAGAGCGACCGAGCTCAAAAGCAGCCGCTTCATATTGCCGCTGCAATTCCACCCCGGCCAGAGGATGGTCGCTGCCGAATTCGCTCGGCTGGAGCGTCACCATCACACCGCTGTTGGCAAACTGCGTGTCGTGCCGCGAATTGCTCATCCCGTTCGTGCAGAACATTCCTGGCTCCGACACGCTGGGAATCACCACGCCGCCTGCGCACATGCAGAATGTGAATACTTCGCGTTGTCCGCGCATAATAAGCGAATAATCGGCGGCTCCCAGAATTCGCTCGTAGCTTTCACAACGGCCGCCGTATTTGTGTCGATTCACCTGCGTCTGACGCTGCTCAATCCTCAATCCCAGTTGAAACGCCTTTCGCTCCATGGGCACGCCGATGCGATAGAGCATTTCGTAGGTGTCCCGAGCGCTGTGGCCGATCGCCAGCACCACGACAGACGCCGGCACGAACCCGCTGGATGTGCTCACGCCCCGCACTTGTCCATCGGCCAGATGCAACTCTTCCAGGCGACAGCGAAACCGATACTCCCCTCCGAGCTGCTCGATCTTTCGGCGGAAGTTGCGAACGAGCAGCGGCAGGCGGTTGCTGCCCAGGTGCGGACGCTGTTCATAACGGATTTCCGGCTTGCCCCCACACTCGACCATCCGCTCGAGCACCCAATCAACATCTGGCCCGCTCAGCCGGCATGTGAGCTTTCCGTCGCTAAACGTGCCGGCGCCACCCTCACCGAATAGATAGTTGTTTTCACGGTCCAGTGGTCCACCTCGGTCAAATGCCCGAATCGCCGGCACGCGCTCCTTCACCGGCTCACCACGCTCCAGGATTAGCGGTCTAAATCCTCGCAGCGCCAGATAATACGCCGCCAAGATTCCCCCTGGCCCCGAACCAACGACAATGGGACGCTCGTTCAAAGGCATCGTGCCCAGCGGCGGCTCGTCGAATTGGGGTGGCTCAAAGCGCTCGATTCCACGTCCGGCAACATTTGTTGCTTGCCACTCAGCCTCGCCCGGCCCAGTGACAACCAACGTATAGACGAACCGCAATGCCTCCCGCGACCGTGCATCCAAACTCTTGCGCAGAATTCGCCAGGTAAATTGCTCGCGAACATTAAGACCCAGCCGCTTGGCGATAAGCTCGCGCAACTTTTCTTCTGGTTCTTCGACCGATAGTTCGAGATTGGTCAGACGGAGTGGCATTTCATCAATCGTATTCGATCGTCGCGAACTGCGTTGAACGGGCTCCCAACCTCAGGAATGCTCACAAATAGCGGCTTCGGGTCCGGGCCATTTCAATACGACGCGGCTCAGGTCTGTGGAGTCGGCTTGTGGATAGTGCGTCTGGCAAGTACATAGTTTTCGGCTGACGTTACTACCCTGCGTGCGTCATTTTGCCGGTTCTATGCCTTTCTATAGCTTGTCAAATTCATGAGCCTTCCCGAGTTCCGAGCCGATCACATCGAGATAGTGCCGGGGACGATTCAGCCGTACGTCGTCATTGGCGGCGGTGTGACTCCCATGGTGGTAGTGCCGGGGGCGGCTGACGGCTTGCGAACCTGCATGGATGTCGCCGTTTATTTGGCCTGGTTTTATCGCGAGCGGGTGAAGGACTGTCGGATGCTGATTCTCAGCCGCCGGGAACCGCTGCCTGCGGGTTTCGGAGTCGAGCAGCACGCCGAAGACATGCTCTGGGCGGTTGAACGGTTGAGTTTTGGCCCAGCGGTGTGGGAGTGTCTGAGCGCCGCTGGTCCCATCGGTCAATGGGCGGCTACGAAACGGCCCGATCTGGTGCGAGGGCTGATTCTTAGTTCTAGCTACGATTATGTGACGGGTAAGCTTAAGAAATCGCTGGAGCGATGGCTTGAAATTGCCAGGCAGGGTGGCACGAGCGATCCGTTTTGGAGCGTGATTGAGCCGAAATACCGCCCGCCTGCCGACGTGATCGCGCAGCTCGATCCGGTCCTGCTTCAGGGCGCAGCGACACCCCGCAGCCCGGAGCGCTTTGACAATCTGTTAACTCCCTTGCTCGACTTGGATCAACGTGATCTCGTCGCTCAGATTTCGTGTCCAACCTTGGTTGTCGGCGGTGAGGACGATCGGTCTGTTCCGGCGGAGGCGCAACGAGAAATGGCACAGCGAATTTCTGGCGCTCAACTCAAGCTCTATCCAGGATTTGGGCACTTCAACGATATGGAAAACCCCGAGTATCAGCCGCTGGTGACTCAGTTTGCCCAAAACTCAATGAGCTGAATGAGTCACGGGCTTGTGATCTAATTGCGGACATCGCGAAATCGGCCAGGGGCTATATTTTTGCCCGCATTTACCGCCCACTTGCCCCATTCTTCGGGTACATTTTACCGACTCGAACGTCGCTTCGGCAGGCAAGGATTCAAGCATCAGGGATTCAGGCATCGTGGTCAAATTACTTACTGACGACCAGCTGCATTGCTTTCAGAAGCAAGGAATCGTCTATCCGATTCGCGTCCTATCGCCAGACCAATCGCTCGCCTACCGCCACGTATGCGACCGGCTGGAAGCGGAACTTGGTGGTCAGCCGCGGACGGTCGAAGTTCGGCAAATGCACCTGCATTTTGCCTGGGCCTATCGGCTCGCGACGGAGCCGCGAATTCTGGACGCCGTCGAGGATTTGCTCGGACCCGACCTCGTGATTTGGGCCACAGAACTGTTTGCAAAACATCCCAGCGATGCAAGCGTGTCCATTGGCTGGCACCGCGATGGGCCCTACATGGGATTGGATCCCGACCAGACGCTTACGGCGTGGGTCGCGTTGTCCGAAAGCACTTTAGAAAACGGCTGCATGCGATTTGCCCGCGAGGGGGACCGAAAGCAGACGACTCAATGGCAAGTTCGAGATTCTCGATCATCCGCCGGTGGACACGTAGCTCGGAACGTTCCGCAAGGAGAAACAGTTCCGGTGATTCTTCAGGCCGGTGAAATGTCTCTGCACGACGTGCATGTGCTGCACGGGTCTGACCCCAATCGAAGCAACCAGAAGCGCGTCGGGTTTGCGATTCGCTTTACCACGCCCCAAGTCCGTCCCGCAGTGGACCGACCGCCGGCAATCTTGGCCCGCGGCGCCGACCATTACGGTTATTTTGAGTTGTGGGAGCCACCTTCTGCTGACGACCGAGCCGCGATTGGCGAAATGCGACTGTCGGCTCGGCGTCACTTGGATGCAACGCTGCAAAATCTACAGACTGCCAGGCGGTAACCGAGTATATCCGCGCTGCACCTGCCCGCCCGAGTAGCTTCCCCCCATGAATAAGACCGTCGAACAAACGATCCGGGATTACATCGAAAATTCGTTCCTGGCTGAAGACCAGATGGTCGCGCTGGGCAACGACGATGACTTGCTGATCGTTCTCGATTCGCTGCAAATCCTGCGAATGCTGATGGATCTCGAAACGGAATACTCCATTCGAGTCGATCCCAGCGAGTTCACGCCCGAGAATTTGGGGTCCGTCCAGCGGCTGGCTGATTTTGTCGGCCGGAAACTGAGGAGTGCCGCGTGTTAGCTGACGAAGGTCATGCCGGCGCATTGCCTGCTCGTCCGGTGGTGGTTTGCGGCGCAGGCGCTGCCGGAACGGCTGCCGCGCTGGCCGCAGCGCGATCCGGCGTCGCTGTGCTGCTCATCGAAACCGCGCCGAACCTGGGCGGGACGGTCGCGAATGTTCTGATTCATACAATCGGCGGACTGTTCGATTCGTCCGGTGATTTCATCAATGACGGCCTGCCACGCGAGCTTGTTGAACGCTTGCAGGCGGCCGACTCGCGCACTGGCCGTCGAAAAATGGGCCGGTTGGTGGTCTTGCAAGTTTGTCCCAATGTCTATCGCCACACATTGGAGCGCTGGATCGGCGACGAGCCGCAAATCACGATGCTTCTGGGAGCGACCATTGGCTCGGTTCGGCAGTCGGACGGACAGATCACCGAATTGAGCGTAAAGTTCCGCGAACAGCACTTCTCCGTTCAGCCGCGAGCCGTTGTCGATGCGACCGGCACCGCCGCTGTGGCCCGGCTGCTGAGTTCATCGCACGTGATTGACGATCAGCAGCGCGCTGGGGGCGGCCTGATCTTCCGCCTGCGCAATGCGTCGCCTGGCGCGCTGCAATTTCCCAAGGGGGTAGGCGTAGTGAGCGCAATCCGCGCGGCGGCGGATGCTGGAGCGCTGCCGTCTGCGTGCCGCCACGCTTGGCTCGATGCCGGCATCGACCCGGACGAGGCCTTCGTCAAATTGCTCGTTCCGCTTCCGAGCGGTGCGCTTTCCGCCGCCGGCCAGAACGACGAATATCAAACCGCTCTGGCTACGCAAGCGGCGTTGGTCAACTTCCTCAAGCAACTTCCCGACTTTCGCGATGCGGTTGTAACGCAAACAGGCAGCCTAGGCATACGCGACGGCGGACGAATCGCCGGCCGCTATACGCTGACTGGGGACGATGTTCGAGCAGGCCGCACGTTCGCAGATGGCATCTGCCGCTGCGCATGGCCAATTGAATATTGGGATTCCATCCGCGGCGTTTCCATCGAGTATTTGCCCGCAGGGGCAGCTTATGAGATTCCGATGCGCTGCCTGCAGCTCATGGGCGTCGAAAACTATTGGACGGCCGGTAAATGCCTGTCCGCAGACCGACATGCTCATGCATCGGCTCGCGTCGCCGGCGCATGCTGGGCGATGGGGCAGGCGGCTGGCAGGGCTGCGGCCTTGTGCCAGGAACACGAGGAGATCGGTGCGCATGAATCTTTACGACCTGTTTCACGCTACGGCGCGACGGCAGCCGAATCATCCCGCGGTAATCATGACAGCGCCCGGCACCGGTCTGTCGTACCGTGAGCTGGATGACGCGGTCACGAGAACCAGTGATCGATTGCGAGCAGCGGGTGTCGTGCCTGGAGAGTGCATCGGGCTACACTGTCCCAGCTCCGCTGAGTACATCATCTTCACGTACGCGGTGTGGCGCTGCGGCGGCTGCGTCATTCCACTGGCCATGGAGCTTGCGGCTGCGGAAAAGCAAGAGATTTGCCGCTGTCTGGCGATGGACAAGATCATCTCGGCGCCGCGAAGCGTTGGCGTATTCTCACCTTTCTGCTGCGGCCCGGCGACCGAGTTGACGCCCCATGCCCAGGTCTTTGCCGTACAAGCCCTTCCAGAGCGTCCGGCCGCGTTGGACCAAATCAATCCGGCATTTATTCGCTTCAGCTCCGGTACGACCGGAACTGCCAAGGGGGTTGTGCTTTCCCACGAAACAGTCCGGGAGCGGATCGCGGCGGCCAACGAGATGCTCGTGATCGGCCCTCAAGATCGCGTCTTGTGGGTTCTTTCAATGGCCTATCACTTCACGGTCTCGATTGTGGCCTATTTGACTTACGGCGCGACGGTCGTTTTGCCCCGAAATCATTTCGCGGCTGCAATCATCGACGCGGTGCGTACCACGGAGTGCTCGATTCTCTATGCTTCGCCTACCCATTATGGGCTGCTGTCGGAGTATCCCCAGGCAGCGCCAATGCCGTCCTTGCGACTAGCGATTTCGACGACCAGCGCGCTCAATCCGCGCGTTAACAGCCAATTCAACGAGCGATACGGCCGGCCAATCGGTCAGGCGCTCGGCATCATCGAAGTGGGGCTGCCCTGCATCGACGTGGAGCCGGCCGTCGAGCGTAATAGCATTGGCCGCGTGCTTCCTGCGTATGAACTGCGGATGAACGACGTGGGCCTGGGCGTAGAGGCAAGGGAAATTCTCCTCCGCGGCCCCGGCATGCTGGATGCTTACTACCACCCCTGGCAAACGCGTGAAGAAATCCTCATCAACGGCTGGTTTCACACAGGTGACGTCGGAAACTTGGATGCGGAAGGCCATTTGTATCTGACCGGCCGCACGAAGGACGTAATTAACGTGATGGGCATGAAGTTCTTTCCGCAGGAAGTCGAACGCGTGCTGGCCTCGCATCCGGAGGTAGCCGCGGCCAGCGTTTTCGCGGCACTCGACGACCGATGGGGCGAGGCGGTCCAGGCGCGGGTCGTTCTCCGCGGTGGTTCCCGGGACGAGCATTTGGCCAATCGCTTGCAAGCCTATTGCCGGAAGCGAATCGCGGCCTACAAAGTGCCACAGCAAATCGAGTTTGTGACAACGCTGCCACGCACGGCTAGCGGAAAGGTATTGCACCGGGCCCTCTGAGATGCCAGCCGAGACCTCACTACCGCCCATCCAGGATACGCAACCTCTCAATCCGCTGGACGCGGCGATTCGCTGCGGCGACCAATCGATCCGGGGAATGGGATACCCGGGCTTTGAGACGCAAATGTTGGTCTGGCTTTCTGGCCGACTCGACGCCGTCAGGTTGAAGCACGCGCTTTCTCGCCTGGCCCTGCGGCGGCCAGTCATCACTGCCCGCCTGAGGGAGGACGAAGACTGCGCCCCTGGACGGCCGTATTGGGCCATTCAAGGAACGCCGGCTGTTCTCCATGAAGTCCAGTTGCCGGACGCCCATCCCGCAGCGGTCAACACTTTCGCCGCGGAATTACTGTCGAAAAGTCATGACCTCCAGATGGACGTGCCGCTACGATTTTTCTTGCTTCGCCGCCCCCATGGCCAAGACGTCTTTTTGATGCAGTACAGCCACGTCCTGATGGATAAATTTGCATCCGTACAAGTGCTCCGGGAAATCGACGAGATCTACAGACTTGATCACAAAGATGAGCACGAAGATAACCTAGCAGTGCCGACCGAGCCTCGAAACGTGGTACACCGCTGGCTAATGCGCTTGCCGCGCGCTGACCGCCGGGCGGCGTCGAGCGCCGCGATCAAGCTCCACGGACGAGTATTGCGGGGCAGAGCGGCGATACTAGGATCCGGCGAGGAAGACAAGCCGCGGCGAGTCGCCCTCCAAATTGCGACTCGATCTCTCGATCCCGATTGCGTTCGCGCGCTTCACGAACGTAGTGCGAAAGTCTGCGGCCTTCCCAATCTGTCGATGGTCATCTTGGCGTCGGCCTTTCGGGCGATCGACCGGCTCGGGCCGCCCGAGCGCAACGCCGATCGCAACTATGTCGCCGGCATCGGATTGGACATGAAGCACCGTCGACAGGATCGAGCGCTACTTCAAAACCTCGTTTCTGTGGTGCCGATCTTTGCCCGGCCGGCGGAACTGGCCGATTACGATCAGTTGGTTCGCAATTTAAGCGGGCAGATTCGGGAGCGGCTGAGAGATAAGGTCGATTGGGGCGTGCTGCGTTTGGCAAACGCATTTCAGCGTAAACCACGGCATATCCGCTGGGTGATGGAACACCTGACGCGCTGGACGTATTCCTTGTGGTACGCCTACTTTGGTTCGTTGGATTCAATTGGCGACCGATTCTGCGGTGTTCCCATAGGAAATGCTCATTACATCGGTCCGACCTGGTCGCCCATGGGTCTCTCCCTTTTGGTCAACCAATTTCAAGGGCCAATGTGCTTTCAGGCAACCTATGATCCCGATCTGGTCGGCAGCGAAGCGGGGGAGGCATTCCTTGATCTACTGCTTGAAGACCTGCAGGAGTTTGCAGCTGGTTAGAAGTCCGTCGCGGTGCCAACGCTGTGTTTTTGCTCGATGCAATGTATCGCTGAATCTGCTGTCGCTGCGAGAATCTGTTCCCAGCCGGATGCTGAGTATCGGCTGAAAACCCGCAGACTGCCTGGCCGCATTGCTAAAATTCTCGCTGGACGAAATCAGGGTCGCTGTTCGACTTCGAGTTTGGGTGCCGCATCTGGATGCGCTGCCGCAATGGGCAACGAGCCGCCATGTTCCGTTAGTATCCCGTATGATTAGCGATTCCAAACGAATTACGAAGTGCAGCTTGTTCTTTTTGCGATCGAGCAAACTATGTCCAATCAAGTACAGCTCTTCCGGTCTCAGGTCTGGGCGGCGGGTTCTAAAAGTCATGTTTCCAGGTCGCCGATTTGGGCGATTGCTTCCATCCGATCGTTTTTCGTTGTTGCTATTTACTGGGCCCTGGCTGGCTGTGCCCAGGGTGAGATCAAGCCAGCCGCATACGACCTGTCCGCAGTGCGCGATCCAGCCACGCTGGAGACACGCATTGTGCAGGACTGGAAGCCCGTGGCGAACGACCCGTCGATCCGCCAGAAACTGGTTGAGGTCACGGTCTGCGAATGGTGGCCGGGGCAGAAAGTCCGCCTGCCGGTCACGTTCGTAGCGCCCGCGTCGGGCGGCCCGTGCCGCGACGTGATCGTCGCCAATATGGGCCTCGCGCTGCGGCCGGCGTTGCCCAGTGGGGCGGCGTTGCGACTACTCAAAGAGAAGCGAGTTGGTGTCGTACTCGTCGGCATGGGGACCATCGACGCCATGCGGCCAGCAGGAAAACTGCGATTGGGCATGCAGGAACAATTGCTGAAGACAAAGGACACTCGTTTTACACCAGCCTGGATTTGGGGTCTGAGCGACATGCGCGCATTGACTGCGGCAATCGCGGAAAACGACGCATTTCAGCCCACCAAGGTTCTGGCGACTGGCGGCTCGAAGCGCGGCGTTGCCGCTGCTGTTGCTGGAATTCACGACGACCGCTTCACGGCTATCATGCCAATCGTCGCGCCGCCGCTTGGAAACCCCGGCGGCGCCTACGTGGTCGGCACTGATCCGGCTGAGATAACGAAGGCCAACGAAGTGTTTCTAGCCGCTTTAGCCGACGGAAAAATGCCGGGACTGCCCGCAACAGCCCATGCCGCACTCGTCGATCGGCAAGATCGCCGTATCGATGAGCGCATTACATTAGCCCAAGCACAAACAGCCGGCTGGAGCGAAGCCGAGATTGCACAAATCAACGATCGGGCCTGGGATATTTGCCACGCCGCCAATTACCTACAGATTTGTCAGCGGCGCGGTCTGGAAATCTTTTACAACGTCGGCACGAACGACAACGTGAGCCCATCCCTGCGCGAGCTCGGGCATCTATGGCCGCAGTTTCCCATCTATATTGTGCCTGGCGGTCAGCACGGAGGTCCGAAAGGGGCGGGTTTTAGTCGCCAGGTGCCCACGTTGCCCGAGGTCGATGAAAACTTGTTTGCGTTCGCGGAGCACCATTTCTTTGGCACTCAACCTAACACCACGATACCTAAAATAAACGCCACTTGGGATTCTCCGTCACGAACCCTGCACGTCGATGTGACGTTCGCCAACGAGGTGGACCCACAAAAGAACGAGCTCTCCTGGTCCTTGAACCGCCATCCGCCGTATACGCTGGCCTTCGAGTATGATCGGTGGAACGCAATTCAGCTTAAACAGATCGGCCATGGGCGCTTCAGCAGCCAGATTGTTTTTCAGGCCGGCGACGAGTCTATCCAGCTTGTCACCACTCACACCTACACGATTGAAAATCGTTCACTTTCATTTTCGAGCCCCTTGCTGCAAGTTGACCTCCGATAGAAATAGGGTCAAAGGGTGTCAAGCAAACACGTTCTTAATTCGTGGCTAGAATTCCGCGTTTGCGCCGAGCGAGATGGCTTCCCGAGACGCAAGAAATCTGCTCGTTTTCAACGTTTGAGTGGATGGCGCTGGCAAAGTCTATTCGCCACGGTTTGTTCGAAACGGAGAGGCGGGTAAACCGGCGACGTTGTAGAGATTGCAGGTTGGAAAGTTCGACCAGGCGTAGCGGACAGCGGCCGGTTCGGGAACGTCCGGCGCAGAGACAATGACAGAATCGCCATCGATGCGGGCGCTCGCGGGCTTCCAAGTACCATCTTTTGCAGCGATTTCGAAGCCCTGGAGTTCGCCGACTTTGCCCACTAAGCCGCCGTGAACATGCGAGAAACGAACGACGATCGAATTGCCCCGGCGCTCGTGTCCCGCGGGAAGCGGACCCGATGTCGGGACGGATTTGCCATACACCTCCCCCAGCGCCCAGAGCGCCAGCCGTTTGCCAACATCTTGTTTGTTTTTCGGGTGAATATCTTTTTCTTCGCCGATATCGATGGTGATCGCCATACCCGTTTTGGGCACCGCGAGCGACTTGAGCATCGCTTCGCGGACGGTCGGCCAATCACGGCCGGGACCGCCAAAGTTGGGCAACTGCACCCAAGCAACCGGAAAGTCGTAGCCCCACCTCGTGCGCCAATCTTTAACTAGCAGTGGCAGCTGATATTGGTAGAACTCCGCCTTGCCCGGCGTTGAATTAGCCTCCCCCTGGTACCACAGCGCGCCGCGGATTGCATAAGGGATGAGCGGCGCGATCTTTCCATTGAACAGACCTCCCACGTTGCCTTTCCGCTTCTGAACGGCAACTGGATCCTGGGGTTTCTTAGGCAGCGACTTGCCGGCAACTTTGGCCGCCTTGGTGGCCGCTTGCCAGGCAGCCAGGTCGCGCTCGTACTTCGCCTTGGCTGCTGCCGTATCGACGTTGGATCCGGTCGCTTTGGTTGCGTCGAAAAACGCTTTCAGTTCAGAAGATGCGCGTTGTGCCTCGGGGCTGATCCAGGACTCGATCGGCGTACCGCCGACAGACGAATTGATAAGACCAACGGGAACGCCCAACTCTTTATGCAACTCGCGGCCGAAAAAGTAGGCGGTGGCCGAGAAGCGGGCGACGGTATCGGGCGAGCAGACGGCCCACTCACCATGACATTCGGACTGCGCCTTCTCCGCCGCCGGTGATGATTCGGTGAACATGCGGATCTGCGGATAGTTGGCAGCCGCTTGCTCCCGCTCAAAGTCCTTGGCGCGGTTCACTGTCATTGCCATGTTCGATTGGCCCGAGCCCAGCCACACCTCGCCGATAAGGACGTCCTTAATTGCTAAGTTGTTTTTGCCAGCGATCTCAAGCGTATGCGGCCCGCCGGCGGCGAGTTTGCCGAGCTTCACCTGCCACTTGCCGTCTTGGTCAGCGGTCGCTTTCGCCGTGGCGCCATTGATGGAGACGCTCACGGACTCGCCAGGCGCCGCCCAGCCCCAGACGGGTGCTTCGACATCCGCTTGCAGAACCATGTGATCCGAAAAAATGGCGGGCAAGCGAACGTCGGCGCGGGCCTGCAAGCCCAGAATCATCGCAGCACCAGCGACCGCTAGCGATACGTATCGGATCAGTGAACGGCGGATGTCAAACAGCATTTGAGAACTCACGGGAGCGTGGTTATTGGCCCTGCAATACACGGTAGCGATGTTCTTATTTACTCGATCATTCTCCACTTCGCTACCACTTTGCGCCGCACTATTATGCAGCACCTCGACTATGCAGCACCTCGACGCGCGCATGAGAGCCTATGCGAAAGTTCTTACGGCGTTGTGGTGGATACGGAGAGAGAGTCGTTCCAATCGGTCATCTGTTTCCAACGTTGGGCCTGCGCTGGTTTGCCCCATTGCTCATAAAGGCTAATCAATCGCTGTGCTGCGCGATGCGGCGCTTGCTGATTGAAGCTGTCGATCTCCTGCCGATGGCGCATCAGCCCTTCGTAGCCGGTGATCAGCAGGGGCTCAGCCTCTTCGTATCTTTGCTGGCCCAGCAAACTAGTGCCTAAATAAGACTGGCCTTCGTAGATTGACCAATGTTCGGCGTACAAACGCTCGCGAAGCCGCAGCCATTCTCTGAAGAGCGGTTCGGCTTCGGCGTATTCCTCCTGATCGACCATTAACCTCCCGATTCGAAATAGACCCCTTTGACGTTCCGTAGAGAAGGCGGGAAGCGATGTGATTTCACGTTGAACGGAACTAAGCCACTCGGTTTTCCAGCGCTCGATCTCGTCGAACTTGCCCCAATCGGTATAGAGCATGACCAGCCGCTGGCAATAATCGCCGTGCCATCCTAATGGAACATCTGCGAGTTCTTGCAGGGTGGTATAGCTGGCTAGCAAGTATTTCTCGGCCTCGTCGAACCGCTTCAGCGCAGCGAGACATTCGCCCAGGCGGTTCTCGACGCTAATGGTGGCGGGACTCGACGGGCCGTGCATCGCCGAACGTTCAGCAAAACACAGGCGCAGCGGGGATTCAGCGGCCGCGAAGTCGCTCGATTTCATCAAGTGGTTGCCCAGGCGAAGCAAGGCGTTGGCACGGTCAATCGGATGAGTGATCGCCGCAAAGATGTGTCGCTGCCTGGCCTCGGACCACTGAGTTCGCCATTGCGTGGCATGCTGCGAGTCATGACAGCTTTCGTAGAGCTGAATGAGCCGTTCGCACGAGGCGAGAAACTGCAATTCCGCGGCATCGCCGACAGCCGCAAGCTGCCGATGGCTTTGGAGCAGGCGCTGTTCGGCGTCGGTGACCTTGCCTTGCCTGGTCAGGGATTCGCCCAGCAGGCTTGCAGCTTCCAGTAAACCAACATCTTCCGCGGCTAAATGTTCATGCCCGATTTCGATCGCTTTTCGAAGCAATCCCTCCGCCATTTGGTATTTGCCATCGGCAATTTGATCGCGCGCCAGCTCCGTTCGTTCATGCAGCACTGCTCCAGGATCGCTGGAATCGATCGGCGCTGCCGACACAAACCGAGTCTGCTCAGACCGACGCGGTTCCATGTCAAATCGAGTCACAAGGCCGGCGGGCTTGGAATTTGGGCCCAGATCCAGCGTGCCTTTCGTAGGCTCACCGGCTGATGTGAAGAGCGGTGCGTAAAGTCGTCGAGTTGTAAACTGATCTCCGCGGCCGGTGAAATCGAACATCACCGTGCCAATCGCGTTGCGGACGACAATGTCCATGAGCAAGTCGCCGCGGGACGGATCGTAATAGAAGGCCCTTGTCAGCGGGATCACGATGTCAAAGGGGCGCGGAATCCCGGCGCCTTGGCTGCTAAGCGTCAGATTCGACGTATCGAGAACGGTGGTTCGCTCCGCGCCAATATTTGCGGCAAATTCTGCAGAGAAGCCTTGGACGGTTGTGCCGGCATACGCCAATTCGATTCGCACGTCGATTCCAGCGCTGGCGAACGGTGGCTCACCTTCGTCGCGGCGGAAACGAATGGCGTTGATGTTGCCCGGCCCGTCGAATTCCCGTTGAGAGTAAATCTGCTGATAACGGATGCCCATCATCTGCGCCGCAAAATTGAACGGGAAAGACGTGCCATTCAATACTCCTCCCTCGGAGTTGGCGGCCGGCGCTGGGATGATGCGGTGCACCGTGACTTTCGCATTTTCCAAATCGGGCGTTTGTTGCTGTGGTGCATCGGCAACGGTGGAATGGCTTGCATCGGCCAACGAAATCGCGTCGGAATCCACGTTGCTGGCTGGTGTCGGCTGACGATCAGAGATAGCGAGCCACCCGAGCGTGCAAGCCAGAACGCTGATTGCAATGGCTGTCGAAATGGACGCGGCGAGGAAACGTGTTCGTATCTTGCGACCGCGCAGGCTCCTGCGCGCATTGGCTCGAACCGGTTGTCGTTGCAAAAACCGCTGCAGATCTTCCGCGAGGTCGCGAGCGTTTGCGTATCTGAGTGCCGTCGATTTTTCGAGGCATTTACCGACGATCTGCTCCAGGTCCTCGGGCACTCCACTGACAAAATCGCGCATCGGGGCGGGATCGTCAACCAACACTCGCCGCAGCGTATCAATGCTTGTCGCACCGAGAATAGGCGGGCGGCCCGTAAGAAGCTCGTACATGACCGCGCCAAGCGCATAGACATCGGTCGGGGGGCCGATTCGGTCAGTCATGCCGGCCGCCTGCTCGGGCGCTAGATAATGAGGTGTTCCCAAAACGACACCACTCAGCGTCGTCTGCGCGGGGTCGGCGTCGATGATGCGAGCCAAACCAAAGTCGGCGAGTCGCGGTCCGGGCGAGAGATCGCCATTCTCGCCGGTCGCGCAGAGCAGAACATTGGATGGCTTAATGTCGCGATGGAGAATTCCACGGTCGTGCGCGTGCTCGACGGCGCCCGCCAAAGCCAGCAGTATTCGCGCAGCAACGTCAGGATGCACCGGACCGGACTGTTGACGCCGCCAGTCGTCGAGCGTCGGGCCATCGCAAAACTCAACCGCGAGATAGCAGGTTCGATCTTGCTCACCGGCTTCGTACACAGAAACGATATTTGGATGATCGAGCCGGGCCAGCGCTTGCGCCTCGCGAAAAAAGCGGCGACGGGCATCGGGATCGGCCAGAATGCTCGCCCGCGGCAGCTTCAAGGCGACGAGACGATCGAGGCTCGTGTCTTTGGCCAGATAAACAACGCTGAATCCCCCTGCGCCGAGCAGGCGAATGATCTCGAACTTTCCCAGTCGCCGCGGCGGAGCCGTTTCGCTATTGGTGCTTTTGCCTCCCCAGGTATCGCTGAGTGCGACCGTACTAGTCGTCGGGTCACATTGCAGCTCACCCGAACCATCGTAGTAGGCCAAAGCTTGGAGCCGACCTTGCAACTCATGCAGCGAGCTATCTGCTGCATGAGCTTTGGCTGCACTGCGTCCCGCCGACCGCGCGCCCACTAAGGGAATATCGGACAGCGCTTCGGCCAGTTCACGACAATGTGGACAACAGCCCAAATGTTCGACGAGCTTTGATTCCTGATGCGGTGACATTTCGCCCGCCAGGAATCCAATCATCTTTTCGCGCGCGATGCAGGTGTCCATCGAGTTCTCGCCGGCGTCTCGCTAATAGAATAGGCTGCGGCTTTATCCCGGACGCTGCAGATTTGCCGCGTCCTCGGCCAAAAACTCAACTTCGGCCCGCAGCCGCTTGAGAACTCGGAAGCGAGCCTTGTAAACCCATTCGGGCGGCCGATTGAGCCTCTCAGCCGCTGCCTGCGGTTTTAACGACTGCAGCCAGGTCCAGTCAAACGCTCGCCAGGTGATGTCATCAAAATCGCCGCGAATTCGCTGGAGGGCCACCGCCAGTACGTGCGAATTGAATTCCTCAAACCAATCCCCTTCCGGTGGTCCCGGAGTCTGCTCGGAGAGTTCGTCGTGGTGATGCCCGCCGCGCTGACCCGGGCGCCTTTCCAACTGTTGATGGCGGTAGATTTCGCGAGCGGCGATAACGCCCAGCCAATTGCGAAAGTGACCTCGCCGAGCATCGTAGGTGAATTTGCTAATAGCTATATAGACGCGAGCCATTACTTTTTGTGTGACGTCCTGCGCGTCCGCGTCTTGCAGCTCGCGGCGGCGGCAAAAGCGATAAATCAGCGGCGTATACAGCTCGACAAACGTCCGCCAGGATGTGGCGTCGGCACCGCGACGAAGTCGAGCCAACAGACTAACCTTCGTCGATGGTGGTTTTGACGAGCCGAGTTGCAGCGACGAGCTCGTCACGGTGCCAGTTCCCCCAACGGAACGAAGCGACTTCTCCGCGGAAAAGCAATCGGAGAATGGGCCGAATTCACTTCAGTTATGAGTGTGTCTTCCGGCGAGAAGGCGTGCAAGTGATTTTACCGCAGAATTCTTTTTCCAATCGTAAGAATATCCGACTACATAACGGGTACTCTGACTAGCCTTGCTGTTTTTGAATGCGATCAAAAGCGGATCATCAAGTTCGCTCTTCATGGCGGGTATGTAGCGGAGTATCAGGATCCATGGCAATTCATCGAACTTTTTTGGCCCGTTGGTCCGGAAGATCCGCTCAAGCGGCAACCCGCAGAAGAAACGCGCGGCGCGACCGTTTCCGACAGCTGATGCTTCGCGGTCATTACCGACCGCTCATGGAAACGCTTGAGGACCGCCGCCTGCTCGACGGCACTCAGTGGCTCGTCGTATTCCGCGACCTGAGCCTCGGCACAACGTTGAATGAGCAGGCAATTGGTGAACAGCAGTTTCTGTACGATCATGGCATTCAGGACATGACAGTGACCGAGGCGCAGGATCTGGACGGCACCTTCCTTGTCCAAGCATCGAATGACGCCACAGAGGACGGGCTTGTGGCCGAGCTGCAAGACCTGCCCGGCTTTGCCATCGTGGAAGAATACGACGGACGGCAGACGCCAAGCGGCACGTTCGATCCGGGACCGCCGCTGGACGGTCTCGTCCCCGCACCGGACGACGATTCGACGCCGCCCCCCGGCAGTTTCAACACGACATCACTGGCCCCGGCATCGCTGGGCCACATGATGTTGCTTTCCAATGGAACCGTCATGGTGCAGGGAAGCGGCATCAGCAAGACCTGGTACCAACTTGCGCCCGATATCAACGGCAATTATGCCAACGGAACATGGTCCGCGCTCGCATCGATGGGTACGGAGCGGAAGGATTATGCCTCGAATGTCCTGCCCAGTGGCAAGGTCCTCATTGTCGGCGGGGAGTACAGCGGGCCTTCCGGCGTGAAAAACGTCATCAACACCGGCGAAATTTACGATCCAGTGACAAACTCGTGGTCGCCGATCGCCAATTTCCCCCAAAACGCGTTCGGCGATGATCCGACGGAGATTTTGCCCGATGGGCGCGTGCTGGCCGGCTATATCTTCGGTCCGCAGACCTATATCTATAACCCAGCCACCAACAGTTGGACTCAGGCCGGAACGAAGCTTCGCAACGATCGGAGCGACGAAGAAAGTTGGATGAAGCTGCCAGACGGCAGCGTGCTTTCTTATGACATTTGGCAAAGTCCTGACACTGGCGCCGGCTTCTCGCAACGGTACGTGCCCTCGACGAACACATGGGTCGATGCCGGCAGCGTTCCGGTCCCGCTGAGCGGCGCTTCGGTCGATACCGAACTTGGTCCCGGCTTGCAATTGCCCGATGGACGAGTCTTCCTGATCGGCGCCACCAGCAACACGGCCCTCTATAATCCGACGACCAATAGTTGGACGGCTGGCCCAACCTTGCCCAGCGGCTTGGGGGCCGACGATGCTCCAGCCGCTTTGCTGCCCAATGGGCACGTGATCTTTGCCGCCGATATCTCCAATCCCACTTTTACCGGGCCAACGCATCTGTTCGATTTCGATCCGACGGCCCCGATCGCCAGCAGCCTGACCGAGATCACCGGGCAGGCAGGATTTCCCTCGCAACTCACTTCCGATTTGGATCATGCCGCGTTCACAACCCGGATGCTGGTGCTGCCGAGCGGACAAATCTTGCTCAATCCGGGGAGCAGCAGCCGAATCTGGATTTACACGCCGGACGGCACACCCAACAGCTCATGGCGTCCGACGATCACTAACGTTGCCAGCAATGGCGGCGGTACGTATACGCTGACGGGAACGCAGATCAACGGCCTCTCGGAAGGGGCGAGCTACGGCGACGATGCGGAGATGTCGAGCAACTATCCGATCGTGCAACTGAAGAACAACAGCACCGGCAACATCTTTTACGCCCGCACCTTCAACTGGAGCTCGACAGGGATCGCCACCGGCAGCACGCCGGAAACCACGCAATTTACATTGCCGCCCGGTCTGCCGGCGGGCAGCTATTCACTTTCGGTGATCGCCAACGGAATCGCGTCGGCGCCGGCCGCTTTTCCGATCAACGCACTGTATTGGGATCCCAATCACACCCACGCCGCAACCGGCTCTGGCGGATCGGGCACCTGGAATACGACGGCGGCGAATTGGTTTAACGGGACAACCGACGTCGCTTGGAACAATGCCAATAACGACACGGCCATCTTTGCCGGGTCGGCTGGCACGGTGGCGCTCAGCACGGGGATTACAGCCCGGGCAATCGGTTTCAGCACGAGCGGATATACCGTCGGGAACAATGTTTTGACACTCTCGGGCGGCGGAGTAGATGTTGCTAGCGGGCTGACCGAAACAATTTCATCGCAGATCGCAGGTAGCGCTGGACTGACGCTGACCGGCAGTGGCACGACAATTCTCACCGGCACGAACACATATAGCGGAACCACGACCATTAGTGCGGGTACCCTGCAGATCGGCAGCGGCGGAACGGCCGGGACTCTGGGAAGCGGCTCAATTATCAATGGCGCCGCCCTGCGCTTTAATCGCACCGATAGCATCACGGTCAGCAGTGCAATCAGCGGGACCGGCAGCTTAACACAGGCCGGCACGGGAACGCTGATTCTGATCGGAGCAAATACCTATGGCGGGACCACAACAATCAGCGCGGGCACGCTGCAAATCGGCAATGGAAGTGCCGGAGGCACGCCAGGCACCGGCGCCATCGGCAACAGCGGCGCGCTAGTTATTAACCTTTCTGGAAGTCTGACTCTTCCCAACTTAATTAGTGGCGCCGGTTCGTTGAGCTTGATCGGCTCAGGAATTGTGTTCCTAACGGCCGCCGACACCTACACCGGCCCAACAACAATCAGTTCGGGCACTTTGCAGCTTGGCACGGGAGGTGGATCTGTCACGATCGGCTCAGGCGCGATCACCAACAACGGCGCGCTGGTTATTAATCGTGGCGGTAGCCTAACGCTTTCGAATGCCATCACTAGCAGCGGGTCGTTTAGCTTGATCGGTTCGGGGACTGTCATCCTAACAGGCCCCGACAACTTTAGTGGCACGACGACGATCAGCAGCGGCACGCTGCAAATCGGCACGGGGGGATCGGCCGTAACGGTGGGAAGCGGTCCCATCATCGACAACGGTGTTTTGGTCATCAATCGCGGTGGCACGCTTACTCTGGGGAACCTGATCAGCGGCAGCGGCACACTGACAAAGAGCGGCGCTGGCACAATCACCTTGTCGAATCCCGCCAATAACTTTACGGGAACGACAAACGTGACGGCCGGCACCCTCAGTGTGACCGGCAACCTGGCGCCTAGTTCAACGACGGTCACCGGCGGCACATTGGGCGGGACAGGTACGACTGGCGATGTGACCGTGAACACCGGCGGCGCTTTAGCGCCCGGAGTAGGTCCGGGCATTATCAACACGGGCAATTTGGTGCTCAGCGCCGGCTCTAACTTTGCCGCCGAGATCAACAGCGCCGTAGCCGGCACTGGCTACGACCAGGCGAACGTCACCAGCGTCACCTTGGGGGGCAATCTGGTATTAACGGGGACTCGTACCGACACGACGGCCAATGTCCTGACGATTATCAACAACGCTGGCGACGACCCAGTGAACGGCATTTTTGCCGGGCTTCCCGAAGGTTCGATCGTGACGCTCAACAACGTGATGTACTCGCTGTCGTATCAGGGAGGAACGGGAAATGACGTCACGCTGACCAGTATTCCCGCACCGCAAGTCGTGGCCTGCTCGATCGCTCCCGGCGCCATTTTGAGTCCGGGCTCTATCTCAATTCAGATCACCTTCAGCAAGCCCATGAAGGTTGCCAATCTCGACACGACGGACTTCTCGCTACAAGGCGTCTTTCACGGACAGATTTATTCCCTCAATGGCTTTGGCTTCAGCCCTGACGGTACCGTCCTGACGCTGAACTATACCGGTCTGCCGGACGACGCCTACACCTTCACGCTCGTCGCCGGCGCCAACAACGGAGCGAATTTTACGGATGTGCTTGGCAATGCACTCGATGGCGAATTCAGCGGCACGTTCCCTTCGGGCAACGGTGTCGCCGGCGGCAATTTTGTCTTGAACTTCAGCATGGACCGGGACACCGAGCCCTATCCGGTTCCCGTGACCGCGACCGCGCCGTCCGGCAGTCTGATCTACGATCCCTCGGTCTCGCGCGTGATTGCCTATGCGGGTGACACCGATAGCTACACGCTGGCGGTCGACGCCGGGCAAACCATCTCCGTGCTCGTGAATCAGGTGAATGGCAGTTTGAGGCCCGCCGTCGAGCTGCGCGACCCGGCGAATAACCTAATCACTTCGACAAACGCATCCACGAATCTGCAGCCCGTATTCTTGAATGCCGTTCCAGCCACCACTTCGGGCACTTACACCGTGACCGTCAGTGGCTCGAACGCCAACCGCGGCCTGTATGTCTTGCAAGTCGTTCTGAATTCCGCCCTGGAGGCCGAAAACAACGGCGGCGCGGCCAACGACAGCATCGCAACGGCGCAGAATATTGACAATTCGTTCGTGGCGTTGAGCACATCCACCGTTACCGCCTCGCGGGGCGCCGCTCTGGGTGGAAACGCCGCGAGCGCCGCTTGGGATGACTACTATTCGTTTACGGTAGACGCCAATACTCAGCTCGACGCGGCCTTCAAACATTTGACTGGCAGCGGCGCGAAGTTTTCCATCGAAAACAGCTCCGGCGCGATTCTGGCCGCAGGCGTTACCGGCGCTGCGAACTACGACCTCGGGACGAGCGCCCTCATCGCCACGCCCGGCGTCTATTACCTGCATGTGCACGGCACGGCTGCGGCGACCTATAGCGCGATTCTTGTCAAAAATGCTGTTTTCGACACCGAAGCCAATAATTCGTTTGCCACGGCACAAGACATTACAACTGACGCCGGCGTGCTGGGAGCGATCGTGACCCAGTCCGGACCGCTCGTGGTATCGACAGTCGTCCCCAACGATCTGGCCAATACCGAGGGTAATTCGAGCTCGGCTCTGCTCTTCGGTCAGGCAAGCAGCCACGTTCAGCAGATCTATTCCGCCAGTCAGTTTGCCTCCGGTGGAATCATTGACTCCATCCGCTTTCGACGGAACAGCGCGCAAGGTTCATTCACGACCAACGGGCTCATCATGCAGGTCGATCTGGCCTATGCGGCCACCACAATCTCGACCGCCTCCAACACGTTCGCCAACAACGTCGGAGGCGGCGATGTCACCGTCTACAACGGCCCGCTGACGCTTTCGAGCAGCGGCAGCGCCGGCAGTGGCCCCAATCCATTCGACGTCGTCATCGACGTGGCCAACACGTTCAATTACAACCCCGCGCTGGGCGATCTTCTGGTGGATATCCGCGTCTTAAGCAACGCATCCCAGAGCTTCCTGCTCGACGCTGCGCCTGCGTCGCAGCAGTCCAGCATGGTGCAGATCCATAACGTCAATGTCTCGAATCTCGCCGGCAACGTTGGCGGAACCAACGATGGCGCTCCTTTCGGACTCGTGACTCAGTTCGATTTCGACGCGCCCACGCCGGAAGACGGCTGGTATTCGATCAATCTGGCGAATTCGTCGCCCAACCTGCAACTCGAGACGAGTACGCCGGCCGGTGGTCCCAATCAGTTCCTGAACAACCTGAATCCGCAGCTAGAGTTATACGACCCCGCCGGAAATCTGGTCGCATCTGGGACCACTTTGCCCGACGGCCGGAATGAGTCTCTGCAATTTCATGCACCCGGATTAACTCCTGGCACTTATCGTGTTCGCGTCACGAGTCAGAATGCGAGCGGAGGTGAGTATTTCCTCAGCTCCGCGCTATTGCCCAATCAGTTGCCGATCGCGAGCGACGATTCTGTTTCCACGAACGAAGATACGTCTGCAGTTATCAGCGTTCTGACGAACGATTCCGATCCGGATGGCTCCCTTGACCCATCGAGCATCACGATTGGCGCTGCGCCGAGTCACGGCAGCTTGGGCGTCGATTCAACCACGGGGCAAATCACGTACACGCCAGCGGCGAACTATTCCGGCTCCGATAGCTTCACTTACACCGTGGAAGACGATAGCGGCGCGGTTTCGAACACGGCTACCGTGAATCTTTCCGTGGTCGCTGTCGCTGACCCTCCTTCTTTAGCCGTGACCGATGCGGCCGGCGTCGAAGGCACGTCGGCGCCGTTGAGCATCGCGGCGGCACTCCTCGACACCGACGGCTCTGAACGTCTCTCGATTCAAGTCGCCGGCCTGCCACCATCAGCACAGCTTTCCGCCGGAACGAACAATGGCGATGGCTCCTGGACGCTCGCGCCTGGCGATTTAAGCGATCTGAGCGCGCTCTTTTCGGATGAGGGTTCGTTCAGCCTGACCATCACAGCCACATCGCTGGAGAACTCCAACGGCGACCAGGCCGCAACCATGCACACGCTTCTGGCCACGATCGCGGATGCGACGCCAACGGTGGCTTCGCTTGCTCAAGCGTCGATTACGACGCACGAGAACATTGCCGCGACCAACAGCGGCGCATTTCACGATTACGACGACCCACTGACCATCACCGCTTCACAAGGAACGTTAATCGACCACCACGACGGCACCTGGTCATGGTCAGGCACTGGAGATGAAGACCATCCTTACACGGTCGTCGTCACTGCCACTAACTCCGACGCTTCCACGGCGAGCACATCGTTTGACGTCTCATTCACGGACGTTCTGCCCACGGTTACGGCGGACGATGCCACCGTCACATCGGACGAGGGGCAGCTTGCTGCGAACACGGGCACGTTTGCCGATTACGACGATGCTGTAACGCTCAGCGTTAGCGAGGGAACGATTTCTCAGAGCGGCTCCGTCAGCGGCGCTTGGAGTTGGTCAAACTTCTACGACGATAACGGCGACCACACGATCGTTGTGACGGCATTGAACGTCGACGGAAGCACGACCACGACATCCTTCACGGTTCACGTCAACAACGTCGCGCCACAAGCGGACTCTACGGCCCCGAATTCGATCGTTTATGGCAATGCGATTGTCGCGTCACTGACAAATTCTCAGGACTCTTCAACTGCCGACACAGCCGCCGGATTCCACTACGTTTTTGCTGTCAGTACGACCAATCTCTCGCCCCTGAGTAGCGCGACTTATGCGAATTCCAACGACGGCCCATCCGATACGTTTGCTGGGCTCAATGCCGGGACTTATTTTCTCTTCAGCCGCATCATCGACAAAGATGACGGCTATACCGAGAATTCACAGAGCGTGACGGTGGTCAAAGCCGCGTCCACCACCGCAGTCGTTTGCACATCCAGTGTGACTTACAACGGCGAGGCGCAGTCGCCATGCACGGCCACGGTCACCGGTGACGGCGATCTCAACCAATCGCTTACGATTATTTACGTCAGCAACATTAATGCTGGAACCGCCACGGCCAGCGCCGGCTTCGCCGGCGACACCAACCACTTAGCCAGCAGCGATTCCACAACCTTCATAATTGTGAAGGCCAACGCCACGATTGTCGTCACATCATACAATGTGGTTTTCGATGGCACGGCTCACACGGCTGTGGGAACGGCCAACGGCGTTCTGAACGAATCACTGTCCGGATTAGACGTTAGCAGCACGACTCACACGGCCGTTGGCGTCTATATCGACGCTTGGACGTTTACCGACACGACCGGCAACTACAACGACACTAGCGGTGCAGTCGTCGACATCATCTCGCCGGAATCGCTCAACGATGCCGCTCTGGGCATCCTCTTGCTCGATGCCTTTCACAGAGGCGCGCTGACGGTCACAGGCAACGGAGCTGTGAAGGTTATCGGCACGGGAGGCGAGATCGTCGTTGACTCAACGAACAGCCAGTCCGTCACAGTCAGTGGGAATGGGACGGTCGGCGCCACCGTTGTTGATGCCCAAGGCGTTTCCATATCCGGTCACGCCAGCGTTCAGGATGGCGACAACGTGTTTTCATATGCTTACGATGCTGATCCGCTGGCTGCTTTGCCCCCTCCTGCGGTGCCCGCGACAACCCAGAGCGCCATCACGCTAAACATTTCGGGTGGACAGATCACGCTGCAGCCCGGCCTCTACATCGGCGGCATCCAGATCAGCGGCCAGGCCAATGTGACACTGGCGCCAGGCATTTATTACCTGCAAGGCGGCGGCTTCTCCGTTTCAGGACAGGCGACCGTCAACGGCACGGATGTGATGCTGTACGACGCAGCCGCAACTGCCAGCGATGTAATCTCATTTAGCGGGCAAGGCGACGTGAATCTGTCCGGTCTGGAAGGCGGCGTTTATCAAGGCTTGGCGATCTTTCAAAGCCGCTCTTCGACTGCGGCAATTAGCTTGAGCGGCCAGGGCAACGTCAACATCATGGGCTCCGTCTATGCTGCTTCAGCGACGCTATTACTTAGCGGCAGCGGCAACCTCAATCTGACGGGCGGCCTCCAATCCCGCTACGCGAATTCGTCGCAAACCGCCCAACTCTCTGATCATCTAATCCTGTCCGACCTCCAAGTCAGCGGAAGCGGCGTCGTCTCGGTGGACGTTAGCCACAACACGCTCACCGCCGATCTGATCGATCACATTTTTTCCAACTATTAGCAATCGCTCTCGATGATCATTAGAGCGCGTTCCACGTTGCCATGATGGCGGAT
>DASXLL010000320.1:0-2356 GCA_036496265.1 Pirellulaceae bacterium
GACGCAATCGCGCCGCTGGCAATCGTACGCCGACTTGGCATTCCGCGGCGCATTATTGTTGTGCTTGACGGCGAAGGAGTTGCCAATGATGCAACTGCTTTGATTCTGTATCGCTTTGCGGTTGCTGCAGCGAGCACGGGAGTGTTTTCGCCATGGCACGCAGCGGGCACTTTCGTCCTGATCATTGTGGGGGAAATCGCCTATGGAGTGGCGGTCGGTTGGCTCAGTCTACACCTGCGCCGCTGGGCCCGCGACCCGCGCATTGAGATTACCCTCTCATTGATGACTCCTTATGTGGCATTCCTAGTGCCGGCGCAGCTGGGTGGTTCTGGCGTGCTGGCGACGGTGGCAGCCGGATTGTTTGTCAGTTGGAACGGACCGCTACTCATTCCGGCGGCGACGCGGCTCCAAGGAATATTCTTTTGGGATCTGCTCGTCTATCTGGTTGAAGGCTTCATCTTTCTAGTCACCGGGTTGCAACTCCGCACGCTATTTGAGCGGACGGACATGAGCGCGCTTCCGCAGCCCATATTTGTCACGCTGCTTACGGTGCTGGTCGTCGTCATTGCACGATTCATCTGGGTGTATCCAGCCGCATATCTGCCGCGCTGGCTCAGTGCGTCTGTAGCGCGACGAGATCCGCTGCCGCCGTGGCAATGGGTGTTTTTCATCGCCTTTGTCGGGGTACGCGGCGTCGTTTCGCTTGCGGCAGCTTTGGCGATTCCCTTGACGACGGGATCGGGCGCGCCATTCCCGTATCGCGATCTTGTTCTTTTCGTCACGTTCGGGCTTATCGTCGTAACCTTGGTTGGCCAAGGGCTGATTCTGCCGTGGACAGCAAGGTTGCTCGGCTTGAGAAAGCATGCGGCCGAGGAGCGTGAGCGGGAGCATACCGCCGAGCTTACCGCACGATCCGAAGCACTAAAGGCTGCGCTAGCCCAGCTCGAAAAAATGGCAGGCGAAGGCATAATCTCCCCCGAAGTCCAGGCAATCTTGCGTGCGCGCCACGACTATCGTTTGGGCCGCCTGCCGAGCACGGCACTGAATGGTGCGAACGTCGCCTCAGCCGCGGTGGACGTCAGATCCGAGCTGATCGCGGCCGAACGCGAGTTCATCTATAGGCTTTTACAAAATGGCGAAATCACCGATGAAGCGCGACGCCGGATCGAACGCGAGCTTGATTTGGAAGAAGCGAGCATCGCTTGCAAGAAAGAAGGCGGGATCGAGCCGCCTCTCTAGCCGAGTGTCGAGCATTGGCGCAAAGTGGACTGCCAGCTGACGTTTGATATCGTTAAAAGCGGAGGCCGCCGTGAGGCGGCCTCCGACTACTTAGTACCAGTCCCACGGGCCGTGGCGGTACGGCTTGCAAACACCGCCCTGGATGGTCCAGTCCGGCGGACATCCGTTCCAGGTGTGCCATCCGCCGCCACGGTAATAATTGAAATAATGCCGGTGACTGTACGGATCGCCGACACCGATATGCACGCCAGGCGCGTTGAAGTAAAAGCCTTCCGCCTGGACCGGCGCGGTTGTTCCGATTGCCATCGCGCCGACAAAGCTCAGGGCAGCAGCTATTTTTGCTAAGGTTCGCATCGTGCGTTCCTCCTGTGGAGTTTTCAGTTTCAATTCTGGGGAGGATGATATCTTTACGGCACTGAATGGGGCGTGAAGCGGCGCCGCATAAACCGTTCACCTACGTGAAATTATCGTAATGCGCGCAGCGCACCGCGGGCAAACGGCGATCCGGCCACGCCAGTCTGAAATCCGCTTACCCATCGCCGACTGATTAAACGTCCGACGAAATCATTGCAGATGATCGACTGGCGCCGCAATTTGCCCACCGAGCGCTGGGCCTCGGCAAGGCGGCGTCGACAAGTACCGGCCCGTCGGGGCAGCCGAAGCGTAGCGCGGCAGCCGACGCGTAGCGCGACAAGGGTCGCAGCATAGCACGACCACTGCCGGGCGGGGCGGAAGCCTAAAGGCTCAGCTCAGGATTCCCTTTTTAAGCTACACAGCCATTTTCAAGTCTTTGCTCGCTCTGAATGCAACCTTCTTTGACGGCTTGATTTTAATCGCCTCGCCAGTTGCAGGATTGCGCCCCATGCGGGCTGCGCGCTTGCGAACCTGAAGGATGCCTAGTCCGGCAATTCGGATTTTCTCGCCTCGTTTGAGATGTCGGGTGATCTGGCTGACGAGATCATTGAGGATCTCGTGGCCCATCCGTTTTGTTATTTGATACTCGTCAGCCAAGCTGGCCGCGAGTTGTTGCCTCGTAATGGTGTTAGTCGTCATAGGTGGCCTCCATCAAAAATCGACGAGGCCGACACAGACATGATTCGGAGCTAAAGGAAATCTT
>DASXLL010000321.1:0-6390 GCA_036496265.1 Pirellulaceae bacterium
TTCCTCTGCGGTTAGCTGCGGACCCACATTGACTGCCAATCCCGTCATGACGCCAGCCTGCCAATAATATTGAAGCGGCCATCGTCATAACGCACCACGCAAAAATCACCAACCTCAACTGCAAACGGCTAAACTGTTACAAAACTTCAAACTTTAGCGCTGCCGGCCTTGCTTACCCCTGAACCCTCCGCTGCCAGTTGAGTTTGCCCCACCACAGGCGTACATTGCGCGCTAGGCACAAATAGTGTAGCCACCGACATCAATCGCTCATGGAGACCAAACGATGTCCCTCTCCCCCAACCGCCGCCAATTTCTGAACACCGCCGCATCAGCCGCCGCTTTCACCGGAGCCGCGCAACTCGGATTCTTTTCCAAGCTCCCAACTGTCTCGGCCGAAGAAGCCAAATCCGCCAAAGATGTTGTGAAATTGCCCGACGACATTGAGCCTCTCGTTCGCCTGCTCGAAGAAACACCGCGCGAAAAGCTGCTCGAAGAAGTCGCCGGCAAAATTCACGACGGCACCAGCTACCGCGAAATCGTCGCCGCACTGCTGCTCGCCGGCGTGAAGAACGTTCAACCCCGTCCGAGCGTCGGCTTCAAGTTTCACGCCGTTCTCGTCGTCAACTCCGCGCACTTGGCGAGTATTTCCTCGCCCGATGACCAGCGCTGGCTGCCGATTTTCTGGGCCCTCGACTATTTCAAGTCGTCGCAGGCGCAAGACGAAAAAGAAGGCAACTGGACGCTCGGCAAAGTCGATGAAAGCCGCGTCCCCGCGCCGCACAAAGCGCTCGCAGCATTTACCGACGCGATGGATCGCTGGGACGAAGCTGCCGCCGACGCCGCTGTCGCCGGACTCGCCCGCTCCGCCGGCTCCAACGAATTATTCGACGTTTTCGCTCGCTACGGCTGCCGCGATTTCCGCTCCATCGGCCACAAAGCGATCTACGTCGCCAACGCCTGGCGCACGCTCAATATGATCGGCTGGAATTACGCCGAGCCCGTCCTGCGATCCCTGGCCTATGCCCTACTCGCCCGCGAAGGCGCCAGCAACCCGGCCGACGGCGACCTCGAACCCGACCGCCCCGGCCGCAAAAACACCGCCCTCGCGCAAAAATTCCGCAACGACTGGCAAATCGGCAAGATCGACTCCCAAGCTACGCACGATTTGCTCGCCACCATCTATGGCGGCGACTCGAACGATCTCTCCAATCAAATCGTCGATACGATCAACCGCGGCATCTCACCACAATCCGTGTGGGACGCCCTTCAAGTCGGCGCCGGCGAGTTGCTCATGCGCCAGCCGGGCATCGTTGGCATTCACACGCTGACCAGCACCAACGCCATGCACTACGCCTATCGCACCTGCGGCAACGACGACACCCGCAAGCTGCTGCTCTTACAAAACGGCGCTTTCCTCACGCTCTTCCGCGGTGCAATGAAAGGTCGCGGCAACCTCGGCGACCAAAAGATCGAGCAACTTGAGCCCGCCAGTCTTCCAACAGAAAGCAAGGCCGCCCTCGACAGCATTTTCGACGCCATCAGCGGCAGCAAGACCAAAGCCGCCCAGCAAACGCTGGCCTACGCCCGCGCCAATCCTGAGCCACACGACTTCATCAACCGCGCGCGGCAACTGATCTTCATGAAAGGCCGCGACACGCACGACTACAAGTTCAGCTCAGCCGTCCTCGAAGATTATCTCAACGTCTCGCCCGCCTGGCGCGATCGCTTCCTCGCCACCAGCGTCTTCAACCTCAAAGGCAGCAAGGACTCAGACAATCCGCTCATCAAGCGCACGCAATCAGCACTGGCCTAGCGCAAAAGTAGGTCCGGCTTGCCGAGCCGGACCTTGAATCGCGTGCCATTAACAACTGCAGGCTAAGGTCCCGTCCGGCAGACGGGATCTACTAGAACACGTCCAAAATGAACTGATGCCCCTGATGATACCGCCGATTCTCAGGGTAAAAGTTCTGCCACTGCTTATTGTACACCGGAACCCGCATCTCTGGCGGATAGCGATAATAGAGATCTTCGCTGGAGCGATAGTATTCGTTGCCCCAAAAATTCTGCGGATACCACACATAAGGATAGTGATAAAACCGCTCCCAATCCGTGCGGCCATATTGCCCGCCCCACACCCGGCTAAACGCCCGTTCCTCGGCGCTCGCCGACCCGGCAAAGCTACCGATCAAAAGGATCGCCGCCGCGAACAACATCCGTCGTGCCATGGCCGACTCCTGGGTCTAACCGCTTGCCAGCGCGATTTTGCGGGGCGCACTGGTGGCGGTTCGTTTATATGGAATCGACCGGCTATGCTGCCAGCATTCAACGAATATCCGGCAAAACCGGCATGACAGCACTCTTGAAACATCCCTATCTGTCAAACTTTGCGGCCTGAGCAGCAACGGTCACACGTTGCCCCGGAGGGCCGCCACAATCGCCCGCAATCGCTGACGATAGTATTTGAGACCCGGGAAGAAGAAGCAGGCCGCGCTGACGACGCCGAAAATGAAGTGGGCATAACGCGGGTAAAGCGCCATAGGAATGGCGGTCAAAAACAGCATTGCTGCCCACAAATAAAACTCTCCGGAAAGAATCCCCGCCTTCGCCAAGAACACCATGCCCGTGACCAGCCCCAGAACAGGTGACAGCGTCAAGGGCTGCAAGTTGAGCCACGCTTCCAGCGGAAACAGCAGCGCGATGCAAATCATCGAGCCAGCCCACAGATGGGCAATTTGTCGTTCGACGAACGTCACCGGACCCATCCGCCGCCGCAGCGCCCAAAACACGGCCGCCCACGCGCCCAGGCCCGCCGTCCAAAGCAAAAAGTAATGCCAGCGGTTTTTGTCGCCGAGCAAATCGAGCGAATTCGTGGCCACGCAAGCGATGAACAGAGCCAGACTGTGCCACATCCACAACAGACCCCAATTCTCGAGCACCGCCGCGTGGTGGGTCTCCCGCATCATGCCGGCCAGCATTTGTCCGAAACGTCCGCTGCGAGCCGAAATGCTCTCGTCGTTAAGATAAGCCTCCAGATCGTCGGCTAGCGCTGCGGCCGAGGCATAACGCAGGTCGAGCGGCTTTTGCAGGCACCGCAAGCAGATCATTTCCAGGTCGCGATCCGCCTTCGGGTTGAGCATCCGCGGCGGAACGGGGTCTTGCTCAAGAACGAGCATGATCATTTCTGCCGGCGATGCGGCTTGAAACGGCGGCCGGCCGGTGAGCATGTGATAGAGAATGACACCGAGTGAATAGACATCGCTCCTCGGCCCGACCTGACCGCGAACGCCGGCAGCTTGCTCCGGCGCCATATAAGCCGGTGTGCCGATCATCATGCCCGACTTGGTGACGGATTCGCTGCCCGTTAGTTGCTTCGCAAGGCCGAAATCGGTGACGTGCGGCTCTTCATTTTCTTCGAGCAGGATGTTCGACGGCTTCAGATCGCGATGCAGCACGCCACGCATATGTGCGAAATGGATGGCCCTCGCCACGGCTGCAAGCATCCGGGCGGCTTCGCGCGGCGGCAGTGGTCCTGCAACCAGCCGCTGGCCCAGCGTCGTGCCGCGGACGATCTTCATGCTGAAGTAAGGCCGTCCATCGATCTCGCCGACCTCATAAACGGGAACAATACCCGGATGATCGAGCTTCGCCGCGGCCTGCGCCTCCGCTTCAAACCGCTCGCGGTCCAGCTTCGTCGCGAGCTGGCCGCGCAGAATCATTTTCACAGCCACTTCGCGGCTCAAACTCCCTTGCCATGCCCGATAGACGACCCCCATGCCGCCGCGGCCAAGTTCTTGCCGCAGTTCATAGTCGCCAAATCGCGCCGGCAGCTGAAACGAATCGCTCGGCAGTTCGCTCGCCCGCGGCAGCGTCGCTGCAACCAGCGCGGAATTGCTCCCCGCCGCCCGCGCAACAATGATCACACCCCACAGTTCCCGCAAATCGCTGGCGAATTCCGGCCGTTTCAAGCATTCGGCCTCTAAATCGATCGTTTCGCCGCGCTGCACTCGGTCAGTGAGAGCAGAAACGAGCACCGCAAGTTGCTCGTCCCGAGATGAATCTGTTGTAATGTTCGGCGGGACCACACTTTCATACTAGCCGGAAGCGGAACCCCGGACAGCGGCGCGGGTTTAATGGAACTTCGGCCGCCCCGGCTGAGGTTGATTTTCAGCCGCAGAAAGAACATCATGGCGTGCAGCCGCTGAAATGTGAGCCATCGGGCGGCTATTCGGAACGGGAGACGCTGCTATGTGTGTTCATCGTCGCACGCGCGGGTTTACGCTCGTTGAGCTGCTTGTCGTTATCGCCATTATCGGTGTTCTCGTGGCGCTGCTGTTGCCCGCCGTGCAAGCCGCCCGAGAAGCGGCGCGGCGGATGCGATGCCAGAACAATCTCAAGCAGATTGCGCTGGCGGTACACAATTTTAGTGATGTGAACGGCGAGCTGCCGCGATCGTTCAAGCCCGAGACGGGTCTTAGCTGGCAGGTCAATATTCTGTCGTTTTTAGAGCAGCAGGCGCTATATAACAACTTCGACACCACGACCGTCACCAATTCACACACCTCGCCGCAGCGGAACGATCCAAACGGGCTGACGATCGTGAATGCGTATCAGTGCCCGTCGTGCATGGTGAAGCGGCAGCTTTTCAATCCGCCGAACAATACGAACGGCCCGACTGATTTAATTCCAGCGAATACGGGAACGCCGGCAGCGGTGACGCATTACTACGGCATCAATGGGCCGCGCGGCGCGGGTTATCCGACGGGAACGGCAACGCATGAAGGCGTCACGGCGGGCACCAGCGGCATGTTTCAGCGCGATCCCTCAATCCGTCTGGCGATGGTCACCGACGGCACGTCGAACACGATGATGGTTGCGGAGATGTCGTGGATCTCGACGATCTATGGCACGCGGTTTCGCACCTGGGTCCGCGGCGGCGACGAATATGCGGGAATTGTGGCCGGCAAACCAGCGTATGTCGTCAGCGGCCGCAACATCACGAATGCGATTAATTCGATCTTCACCGCCAATCTGATCGTGCCCTACAACGACGTGCCGTTTGGTAGCATGCACCCGGGCGGCATGAATGCTGCGTTCGGCGACGGCTCGGTGCGGTTCGTGAACCAGAACATTAGCATGATCACCTACCGGGCGTTAGCCAGTCGCGATCAAGGCGAGTCAATTACCTTGGATTAGGCGTGGGTAGGCATCTTGCCTGCCGAATGAACAAAGAATCGAAACAGCCGCGAATCACAGCGAAAGACATATAATGCGATCGTGTTTGCGAGCCGCTTGGTTAGTCTGGACCGTTCCTCTCATCGTATTCGCAGCCTGCTCGCAAGAAGAGAAGCTTTATCGGGTCTCTGGCAATGTGACGTTCAACGGAAAGCCGATTCCGAAGGGCCTGATTTACTTCGATCCGCAGGCAGAAGGGCCGCAGGGATTTGCCAACATTGAGGAGGGCAAGTACGACACAGCGATTCCCGGCAAAGGCACGGGTGTTCGCGGCGGAGCCTACCACATTCGCGTCGGGGGGTTCACCGGCATTGAAAAGAATGAGGCGCCGTTCGGCGATGCCCTGTTTCCGGAGTACAACGGCACTAAGGACTTGCCAAAAGCGGATTCCACATTCGACCTGGACGTCCCGAAGAAGTAGTCGGGATTAGCCGTCGCTAGATTCGGAAGTCATCAGCTCTTTGAGCCGCCGCAGAGCGCGTAAATAGCGCATGCTGGCCGCCGGCTCAGTCAGCTCGAGCGCTTGGGCGATTTCTTGATTCGAGAGCTGCTCATAGTGCCGCATGATGATGATTTCACAGTCTTGATCCGGCAACTTGGCGATCGCGGCTTCGACGACTTTGGCCATTTCGGCCTGGGCGGCGGCCGTCGCGGGCGTTAGCTCGTGGCCGGCGAGTTGAGCCGCGAGCTGGATCGTGCTGTGGTCGTCAGCCGCGGGAACAGCGAGCGGGCGTTCTTTATCGACGGACCGTTTGGCACTCGCCCGGTGCCGGCGATGCGCATCGATGATCCGGTCCTGAGCGATTTGCCGCAGCCAAAGGTGATACGGCATCACCGGCTGAGCCAAGTAGTCTTTCAGTCGCCGATTCGCTTCAACGAGCACATCCTGCACTATATCGCTGACGTCGATCCGCTTTTGAATCCGCTGATCGAGTCGAAGCTGAACCATCCGCCGCAGCGAATCGCGATGACGATCCATCAGCCGGTTAATCGCATCCGCGTCGCCGCCTTTGGCGTCGGCGAGCAGGTCCTGTGTTTTTTCCAAGTCAGGCCACATGCGGAAATTATGGCGGTCGGCGATTTTTGGGCGGTTCAACGACCAGTTGCCTATTTTACACCGCCACCGGCTGCAAGATGACCGGCGGACGTCGGGCTATG
>DASXLL010000322.1:0-44435 GCA_036496265.1 Pirellulaceae bacterium
CCTAACCACCGCCGCCACCATGGTCTTGCGCATCTTTCGCAGCCCAGCCGAACCCCTCCGCGCTCACGCCGATTACATTAACTGGGACCCGTGCCAAGGACTCGAAATCCTGGGCCTAACCTGAGAATGCAATCCTCCTGGGCGGCGATGGAGGCGAGGTGAAGTTCAGCTGAATTTCAGTTATCGACGATCCTCACGGGGCTTCAAGCACTCGCTTGCCGCAAAAAGGGCAATTCCGACTGGCAATGACGGTCCCGCAGCACTCGGCGAGTTGCTTTTCACAGTGGGGACAATGTACGCCCCATCGCCGTTCAATTCGGAGCATTAGCGGAATGACGAATACAAAGGCAAGCAGAATTGGCATTGCGAACAGCAAAGCTGCCCCGACTTCACCACCTGCGCTGCCGAGTCCTCCCGATAGAAATGTTTTGAGTTGATCGCGAAAAGGCGCCAGAACAAGCATACCAGCGACCCCAATCAAAATGGGCCCTACGGTGCTGATTCCTCGGCGCATCTGATAGGCGCGCACCGCACGGCTGAACTCGGAAATCTGCATTTTATTGATCTGCCTTCTTGCCAGACCGACTTGCCGGCTGAGGCGTTCGTTTCGGCAACGTGACGTAAAGTCGTCCTGACTCTCGCTGTTGCTGGCGGATGTCTTCGGCGATTCGGTGGACGTCGTTGCCGAATTGGGCGGCCAACTCTTGCTTGATGGCGCTGATTTCGTCAGTCGGAGTGGGAATCATTTTTGCACTCGATTGCTAGGGACGGCTATTCATAATGCGTCCACAGTCGCAGAATCTTGACGACTTTTTGATCTTCGTAAACTTGGTAGACCAAACGATGCTGAATGTTGATGCGGCGCGAGTACGCTCCGGCGAGATCGCCGACTAGCTTTTCAAAAGGCGGTGGAGACTGAAAGGGAGCTTGGCGAAGAATGTCCAATAGCCGTTCGGCCTTTTGTCGCAGGCCGGCAGCAGCGAGCTTTTTTGCATCCTTTTGGGCCTGCTTCGTGTACACGAGTTGCCATGTCACCAGGACAACTCCGTTGCGCACTGCTCAATCGGAGTCGTTAGCCCTTCACGAATCGATTCCCGCATGCCGGGAATCGAGAGGAGATAAACGGTTTCTTGGATGGCGCGCCAATCGTCTTCGGAAATCAGGATTCCGGTGATTTGGCCGCTGATGATTTGGATAGGCTCGTGCGAGCTAGCCGTTTCGTTAATGAGGTCAGGGAGCGATTGCTCGGCTGTTTGGGCGTCGATTGTTTTCATGGGGATTCCTCTTGTTTTAGTTTACTCCTGATATAGCGACATTGAAATTGCGAAGATCGCTTGCGAACTGAAAAAAATAGCGCGATGATGTAGCGGCTATTGGGCGCGAATAAATGATGATGGGCACAGCCCAAGAGTACACCTGCATTTTCACTCTCCGGAGATCTTGTGATGTCAGCGAAGCGAGTTTCTCGGCGGCGATTTGTAGCTCAGGCGGCGGCAGTGGGGGCGGCGGCGTTTACCGCGCCGGCGATTTTGAGGGGGCAGGATTTGAACAGCCGGGTGAGTCTGGCGTTTATCGCGACGGGGAGGCGCGGGGGGTACAACCTGGATGAGATGACGAGAGAGAAGAATGCCGTGAAGGTCGATGTGGTGTCGCTGTGCGATGTGAATCAGCAGAGTTTGGATCCGGCGGTGAAGAGGTTTCCGCAGGCGCGGCAGTACAAGGATTTTCGGAAGCTGCTGGAGGAGTTGAAGGACGTGGATGGCGTCGTGGTGAGCACGTGCGAGCATACGCACGCGTATGCGGTGATTCCGGCGCTGGCGGCGGGCAAAGCCGTGTATTGCGAGAAGCCGATGTCGCGGGATGTGGCAGAGTGCCGAGCGATGCGGGAGGCGGCGCGGAAGGCGAAGGTGGCGACGCAGATGGGAACGCAGAATCATGCGAACCCGAATTATCACCGCGTCGTGGAGTTGATTCACAGCGGGGCGATTGGGCCGGTGAGCGAGGCCCATGTGTGGGTAAATCGGGCTTGGGGTCGGCAAACGGAAGAGGAGGGGAAAGCCAACAACGACCCGCACGCCTGGGTGACCGGCGCGAATGGCGAAAAAGAATGGTGCATGGAGCGGCCGGCGGTAGGGCAGCCGATCCCGAGCTTTTTGGATTGGGATTTGTGGCTGGGGCCCGCGCCGGCGCGGCCGTTTCACGAAGCCTATTTTCCGGGCCCGCGGTGGTATCGCTGGTGGGATTTTGGCAACGGGACGATGTCGGACCTCGGCAGTCACTGGAATGATCTGCCGTTTTGGGCGCTGAAGCTTGACGCGCCGAAGGCGATTGAGGCGTTCGGGCCGGAGCCGCATCCGGAGATCGCGCCGGCGTCGATGACAGCCGTTTATGAATATGGGGCGCGCGGCGATATGCCGGCTTGCAAGCTGACGTGGCATCAGGGAGCGGATAAGCCGCAGATTTGGAAGGACAAGGGAATTCCCCAGTGGCAGAATGGCGTGCTGTTCATTGGCACGAACGGCCGGATGCTGCTTTCGGACTATGGCAAACATGTTTTGCTGCCCGAGGCGGATTTCAAAGACTTTCAGCGGCCGGAAAAATTCATTCCGGATTCACCGGGGCAGCATCAGGAGTGGCTCCTGGCGATTAAGAATGGCACGCCAACGGGAAGCCCGTTCAACGATTATGCGGGATTGCTCACGGAGGCGAACCACCTCGGCAATGTGGCATTTCGCACGGGACAGAAGATTCACTGGGACACTGCGGCGATGCGGGTGACGAATACGCGGAAGGCGGATGCGTTTATTCGAAGAGAGCCGAGGGCGGGGTGGAAGTTGGAGGGGTTGGCGTAGGAATTCAGAAGGCAGAAGGATGAATTCTGAATGATGAAGAGCCCAGGGAGTGGCTCTTCACTAAAATTGAGAACCGGACGAGGCAAAATAGTCGCCAAGTGTCAGTTTAGATTGGCGAGCTCGCGGTCGATGGTTTCGAGAGTTTGGCGGGCCGTTTCGCGACGCTGCTCGATGTCGTGGCGCTTGAGGTATTGATCGATCTGGGCAGCGGTGAGAGTGCTGACTTTGGCGAAGGTGCCGGATAGGAGGCGGGTGGTCATCGTCTTAAGTGCCGCTGCGAGCTGAGGATCGTTTTCTTGTTGTTCGAGCGATGCGGCCGTAATTTCCCGCTGACTGTTCGCTTCTTTCTTGGCGCCGGATTGGATGATGTCGCGCTGTCGGCGGCGCTCGAGCAGTGAATTCGATTGTGCGTGCGTAATGGGAACGAAGTAGCCATCGTCGGGATTGATGCCCCAGGTGTTTTCGGTGCCGCGCCGATTATTGTCGCGCTTATCGATGTTTCGGCCGCTGGGCAGGCGGTACTCAGCGGTGGTGAGCTTGATGGCGCCGCTGTCACCGTCGAGCTTGATCAGCGTTTGCACCGATGCTTTGCCGGTCGTGCGCGTGCCGAGGACAACCGCTCGGTGGTTATCCTGGAGTGCGCCGGCGAAGACTTCGGCAGCGGATGCAGTTTGTTCGTTGACCAGCACCAGCAACGGCACGTCGCTGAGAGCAGCCGGGGCGTCGGCTCTGATTGTCGTCGGCTCGCCGTTGCGGGAATGGAGCGTCACAATCGTGCCGCTGGAAAGAAACAGCTTGGCGACCGCGATGGCGGAGTCGAGCATGCCGCCTGGGCAGTAGCGGAGGTCGAGAATCAGGCCCTTGAGACCTTGTTGCTGCAGCCAATCAATGGCGTCGCGTGCTTCGCGCGGCGTAGCAGCGCCAAATTGGCTGAATTGGAGGTAGCCGATCCGGTGTGCGTTATCGAGGACGAAATTCGAGTTGTCGTCGGGGGCGAGGTTGAACCCTTTCACGGTGGGAAGATGGACCGTGCCCCGGGCGATGCTCAGATCGGCCGTTTGGCCGTTTTCGCGGCTGATTTTTAGTCGGACGCTGGTGCCGGCCTTTCCGGCGATGCGTGTGACCACGTCCGGGAGCTTCAGGCCTGCGGTAGATTGGCCGTCGATTTCCAAAATGGCGTCGCCGCACTGAATGCCGCCCTTTATCGCGGGTGAGCCATCGAGCGGCGTGACGACGCGAATTTGCTTATCGATCAGCTCGAGTTGAACACCGATGCCGACAATTGCGCCGCCGATCTGCCGTTCCATATCGGACAGGGACTGGGGCGTGAGGTAGTCGGAGTAGGGGTCTTTGAGTGCGCCGATCATGCCTTTCAGGGCGCCTTCCAGGATGTCGTTGTCGTTGACTGGCGTCACATATTGATCCGCGATTTTGGTGCGCAAATTCGCGAGGGCCTGGGAACGATCGACGATCGCGGCGGCGGGCTCGGCGTTCTTCACGTCTTTTTGGGCAGCGGGGTCGCTTGCGGTAACAGTTGATCCGACGTTGATCAGAGAGATGAGAACGGTCGCGGCGACGGCAAGCATCGCCATGACGCGGGTGACGCCGCGCGAAAGAGGGCGGCGGTTGAGGCTCGGATTCAGGATTGCCATGAGACGGTTCTCCAGGGTGGTGGATTGAGACATTGCCAGCGTCAAAGCCGAGGCGGAGGCCGGCGAGCAAGTCGCAGACACGGCCAATAACTGGTCGGCGTAGTCGGGAGGGTCGAAGCCCCGGCTGAGCACGAGATCGTCACAGGCTCGCTCTTGCTCGATGCGGAGTTGGCGATCGGCGAGCCACACGAGCGGATTGAACCAATACAAGGCTCGCGCGAGCTGGGCCACAAGCTGCCACAGGCAATCGTGGCGGGTGACATGGGCGAGCTCGTGGAGAAGGACGATTTGCACGCGCTCGCGCGGCCAGGCTTGCGCGGTCGCGGGGAGCAAAATCATTGGTTTCCAAATGCCCCAGGTCATTGGCATTGAGCGGACGGTGCTGGTGGCCAACTGAACGGAGCGTTGGATTCCAAGCTGCTCGGCGGATTGCTCGAGAGCGGCATGGAGCGTGCAGTCGGTGACGCAGCACGACGAATTCTTCAAGAGCCGCAGGCTGATGAGGCCGAGGAGCAGTGGTGTAGCCGCCACGCATGCACCGCATGACCAAATCCAGAAGAGCCAAGTGATGGTTGGAATGCGCCGGCCGATAACAGGAGTCGCGGCGAATTCGCCGCTGGACTGGTTTGTTGAGTTAGGTAGAAGAATAGGTCCGTCATGCGGTAACGATTGATTCGGTGTAACGGCGAGCGGTTCAATGGACGCAAAATATGCTGACGTTACGCCGGAAGTTGCGTCAGAATGGTTGGCTGGTGGCGGCAATCGAGCGGCAATTTGAATTGGTATGGAGATCTGCCAGGCGGGTAACAGGCCGGTAAGCAGCGGTACGGCGAGTGAGCCGGCGAGTGCGAGCGCCCAGAGCTTGTGCCGAGCGGCGGCAGTTGCTCGACAGAGGACGAAGAATGGCGAGAGGCCACAGGCGACGGCCAAAATTATAGCGGCCCGGAGGGCGGCGGCGACGAGCAATTGGTCCAGCGTCATGGCTGCTTCCTTTTACTGCGGGCTTGTTGAATCAGATCCGCCAATCGCTCCAGTTCGGCAGGTGATAATTTTGCAGTGGGACCGGCGAGGTGGGCGGCGACGGCTTTTTCAAGGGACCCCTCGAAAAACGTTTTGAGAACACGATGGAAAGCGGATTGGGCGGCGCGAGTGCGGGCTTGGGTGGGTTGGTAGACGAATTCGCGGCCGCTGAGCTCGTGTTTAAGATGACCCTTTTCCTCAAGAATTCGCATCAGCGTGCGAATGGCGGTCTTCGTCGGCGGATCGGGCAAGGCGCTGACGACTTCGGCCGCGGTCGCTGAGCCGCGGGCAAAGATCACATCCATGATTTGGCGTTCGCGGCGGCTAAGTCCGTCGCCTGCATTCTCCACCACTTCCTGCTCCTTCGGTTGAAGCCAAGTGCCAATATTTTAACCTTTCGGCAGATTGGAGCAAGATCATGTGTTAAAAATTTGGCACATTTCTGGAATTCCAGCCGGCGACCGCGTGTTGTGGATTAGCCACGGTAACCAGAACTTCTGACGCTGGCCGGGGTTTCTTCTTGCCAGCCATGGTTGCTTGCATCTGCTGAGCGAATGCGGCTCTAATATCGCCATGCGATACGGCATTTGTCAGCTGCTTTTTGTGTTGGCGTGGCTATGGTCGTTTTCGTCGCCGGCGGCAGAGCCGATTGATCCGGTAGTGGGAGCGCTGAATGTTTCGCTCGCAAAAAACCTGCTGCACGCGCGGGAATATCTCGATCAGAAGGACGCTAAGTCGTTGGCGCAGGCGGCCGGTAACGTACAGCTGTTGGCGGAACTTTTGAAATCGCGAAGCGATGACTCGTCGTGGCAGGAATCGATCGGCAAGGTCGTTGCGGCTGCCGGCGGCGTTCAGGCGGCGGCGAAGACGGAAGATATTGGGAAGTGCAAAGCGGCTGCGGATGCACTTGAAGCTGCGTGTGCCGCGTCAGGTCTAGCTAAGCCAGCGGGAAAACCGCAACCCATGGCCAAGTCGCCGGCGCTCCGCCCGCTGATGCTGTCCATGGATGCGATTTTCGCCGACGCGAAGGTGTCGCTGATTTCCGGGAATGTGGACGCGGCGAAAAAACAGGCGCTTGTCGTGGCGGAGCTGGGAAAGCTGGTGTCTAATCAGCGGACGACACCGGACTGGTTGTCGCTGGCCGGTGATTTTTGTGCCGCGGCAAATGCGGCGGCGAATTCGACCGAGACCGATCCGAAGGCCGTGCGGCAATTGATCCGCGGCGTTGCCGAGCGGTGTGAGGCGTGTCATGAGAAAAGCCGTACCCGTTGAAATTCTCTCCTTCCAAAGGAATGTTTTGTGAATAAGAACACTCTGTCGTGCTCGGTGTGTGATGGCGAAACCTTTGAACTGGATCGCCGACATTTCATGAAAGTCGCTGGGGCGACGGCGGCGGTCGCGGCGCTGCCGGCACTGTCGTTATCAAACTCGGCGCGCGCGGCGGAAATTGGTACACCGGAAACGCTCGTGAAGAAGCTGTATGGCTCGCTGAGCGAGGCGCAGCGGAAGGATGTGGCGTTTGCGTGGGACCACGAAGATTCGAAGCTTGGTCTCTTGCGGACGCGAGTCTCGAACAACTGGCAGATCACGAAGCCCGAGATTCGGAGCGATTTTTATACGAAGGACCAGCAGGAAATTTGCCGGGCCATCTATGAGGGACTGTTTCAGCCCGACTGGGTAAAGCAGATCGACAAGCAGCTGCAGGACGACACGGACAATCGGCCGTGGGGCTCGGCGCAGAGCGTCGCACTGTTTGGTAAGCCGGGCGAGAAGTTCGAGATGGTGATGACGGGCCGGCATCTGACGGTGCGGGTCGATGGCAACAACATCGACAGCATGGCGTTTGGCGGTCCCGTGTTTCACGGCCATCAGGCGAGCAAAACTTCCGGACTGAACGAGAAAGACGGCCATCCGGGCAACATTTGGTGGCCACAAGCGCTCGAAGCGAACAGGGTGTTCGAAATGCTCGACGGTAAGCAGCGCGAGAAGGCGCTGGTCGCGCAGCTTCCGGCGGAACAATCGGTCGCCTTCCGCGGCAAGGATGGCAAAGTTCCGGGCATTGCGGTCAGCGACTTGTCGGCCGATCAGAAGTCGCAATTACAGAAAGCAGTGAAGCTCGTGTTCGAGCCCTACCGCAACACGGATCGCGACGAGGTGAACGAGTGCCTGAAGAAGCAAGGCGGTCTCGATGCCTGCTCGCTGGCGTTTTATGCCCAGGGCGACATCGGCGACGACGGCGTGTGGGACAACTGGCGGCTGGAAGGCCCGTCGTTCGTGTTCTATTTCCGCGGCTCGCCCCACGTCCACATGTGGATTAACATTGGGTCGGATGAGAAGGTGAAGTTGAACGCATGAGCCGTAGGATAGGCCTCTGGCCTGTCCCAATCGTCTGGTAAATTGAGGCGGCAGGTGGCAACATCTGCCGTCATTTTTTTGGCAGACAATGATGTCTGCACCACGAGGTAGCGATGTTAGCCGCATTGACGATGCTTACTTCGGTCGCACTGGCCGCCGATTTGCCGCCGAATGCCGCGGTTTCGACGAAGGGCATGGTGGCCTCGGTGCATCCACTGGCGACCGAGGCGGGAGTGGCGGCGTTGCGGAAGGGTGGCAATGCGATTGATGCAGCGGTTGCCGTGGGCCTGACGCTGAGCGTTGTCGATGCCCGGAATTCTGGAATCGGCGGCGGCTGCTTCATCTTGATTCGCCGCGCGGATGGCGAGTTTTTCGCGATCGACGCCCGCGAAACCGCGCCTGCGAAGGCTACGCGGGACATGTATCTGCAAGATGGGAAGCCGCAGCCGGTATGGAGCCAATCCGGACCGCTCGCAGCGGCGACGCCCGGAGCGCTGGCCGGATATGCATTGGCCGTGAAGGAGCATGGACGGCTAAAGCTCGCTGATTTGGCAGGGCCAGCGGGTGAACTTGCTGAGCGGGGGTTTGCAATCGACAAGCCGAATGCGGCGGCGCTGGCCAGCGCGGCCAAGACGTTGATAAAGAACTGCGGGCCAAATGTGTCGCTGCTCAAGGCTGATGGTTCAGCCTATCGCGAAGGCGAGCTATTGAAGCAGCCGGATTTGGCGAAAGTTTTTCGCGGAATTGCGGAGCAGGGGACGGATTATTTTTATCGCGGGCCGTTCGCGGCAGCGGTGGGCAAGTGGATGGCCGAGCATGGCGGCCGGATGACGGTGGATGATTTTGCCAAATATCAGCCGGTGCTTCGCGAGCCGCTGGTGACGACCTATCGCGAACGGACGATCGTCGGTTTTCCGCCGCCAAGCTCGGGCGGAGTGCATGTCGCGCAGATGTTGAACATTCTGGAAAACTTCGATGTGGCAGCGATTTATCAGCGCGATCCGGGCGAATACCAGCATCTGCTCGCCGAGGCGATGAAGCTGGCGTTTGCGGACCGGGCGTATTGGCTGGGCGATCCGGATTTTGCTCGCGTGCCGCGCGGGTTGATCGACAAAGGCTATGCGAAGAGCTTGGCGGCCAGGATTGATTTGGCGAAGGCCATGCCGGTTACTAATCACGGCACGCCGCCGGACTCGGATGAAAACGTTTTTCTCAAGCACACGACGCATGTCGCCGCGGCTGATAGCGAAGGCAATTGGGTCGCGATGACGCAGACAGTAAACACGTCCTACGGCTGCAAAGTGATCGTGCCGGGCACAGGCGTGGTTTTGAACAATGAGATGGACGATTTTTCGATTGCGCCCGGGCAGCCGAATGCGTTCAAGCTGATTGGCGCGGAGGCCAATGCCGTTGAGCCGCTAAAGCGACCGCTATCGAGCATGAGTCCGACGATTGTGCTGGAAAATGGCCAGCCGGTGCTGACGGTCGGCGCCGCAGGCGGCCCGACGATCATCACGCAAGTGCTGCAGGCGCTAGTGCGGCGGATCGATTTGGGATTACCGCTCGATCAGTCGCTGGCTCAGCCGCGGATTCATCATCAATGGTCGCCAGATGCCGTGCGGATTGAAACGAAGCTGGATGAATCACTGCAAAAGGCGTTGACCAGCCGCGGGCATGAGTTGACGCCAGTGGCGAGCATGGGCGTCACGCAGGCGATTGAGCTTGATCGAGCCACCGGCAAATTCTTGGGCGTGCATGATCCGCGAGTGCCGGGCAAGGTGGCGGGGCCGTGATGATTTTTCAAATGAATCTCACTTGGCGTTAGGCGTTACTGTTTTTAACGCAAAATCGCGAAGTCGAGCAAAGACCGCAAAGAGGACAGGAAGATTAACGACGATGATCTGTTGCAAGAATTTGTGGACGCGCCGATGCGTGGTTGGTTTCGTTGTTGCGCTTTATACGGCGTCAATTGGAGTTGCTCAGGAGGCGGGGTACCACTCGCTCTTCGATGGCAAGTCGCTGGAAGGTTGGGAAGGCGCTGGCCAGCCCGCGGAGAAATGTTGGAAGGTGGATGAGGGGACGATTGTTTGCACCGGCGAAAAAGGGCCGTGGCTGCGCAGCAAGGAGCAGTTTGGCGATTTCAATTTGCGGCTGGAATATAAGTTGAAGGCGGGTGGCAACAGTGGCGTCTACATTCGCGTGCCGGAAGATGGGAAGCACCACGGCGATGGAGCTGGCATCGAGGTTCAGACGCTCGATGATCGAGCGGGCAGTTACCGCAATCTTAAGCCGTATCAATACACGGGCAGTCTGTATTCGATTGCACCGGCCACCAGTCATGTGGGGAAAGACGTCGGCCAGTGGAATTCGCTGGAGATCAATTGCCGCGGGACAAAGTACCACATCCTTCACAATGGCACTCTGATCGTCGCCGCGGACGAGCGGGCATATCCCGAATTAGCCGGGCGGCTGACAAAGGGCTTTCTCGGCTTGCAGAACCACAATGAGGAAGTTTGGTTCCGCAACATTCGCATCGGTCCTGCGCTGGATTTGCCTATTGCGCAAGACTGGCCACAATTCCGCGGACCAAACGGCGACGGGCGTGCAGAGGCGAAGAATCTGCCGAGCACGTGGAACGAAACAACGAACGTGGCGTGGAAGGCTGAGATTCCTGGCAAAGGCTGGTCATCGCCGAGTTTGTATCAAGGCCGGATTTATTTGACGGCAGCCGTGCCAGTTGGCGACGACGATCCTCCCCAACAATCGCTGCGGACCTTCTGCGTCGATGCCACGGACGGAAAAATCGTCTGGGACGTCGAGGTCTTTGAGCAAGAGACTGCGGCTCCCAAGATTCATACGAAGAACAGCCATGCCAGTCCGACGCCAATCGTCGAATCAGGGCACATCTATGTTCACTTCGGGCACGAAGGAACGGCCTGTCTCGACTTAACCGGCAAGATTGAGTGGCAGGATCGCTCGCACAAGTACGAACCGGTTCACGGCAACGGCGGCTCGCCGGTTCTCGTCGATGGCTTGCTGATTTTTAGCTGCGACGGAGCCGAAAATCCTTATGTCGTCGCTTTGGATGCCAAAACGGGCAAGGAAAAGTGGCGGTTCGATCGCACGAGCAATTCGAAGAACAAGTTTTCGTTCAACACCCCGGCTGTCATCGAAGTCGAAGGCAAAAAGCAACTCATCACAGCGGGTTCGGGGGTCATGAATGCGCTCGATCCATCAACGGGCGAAGAAATCTGGCAGGTGCAGTATGGTGACGGCTATTCTGTGATTCCCAAACCGGTGTTCGGCAATGGATTGCTGTTCATTGCGACGGGCTACAACCAGCCGAACATTCTCGCCATTCGGCTCGACGCGGCGCGCGGCGATGTGACAGATACGCACATTGTTTGGACCGTCAAAAAGGCCGCTCCGCACACGCCTTCGCTGCTCTTGGTCGGCGATGAGCTCTACATGGTCTCCGACAAAGGCATTTTGACATGCTTGGATGCGAATACCGGCCGCGAGCACTGGAATGAGCGAATCGGCGGCGGTTATTCGGCGTCGTTGCTCTATGCCGACGGCAAGATTTTCGTGCAATCGGAAGAGGGGCCGGCGATCGTTTTTAAGCCGGGAACCAAGTTCGACAAGATTGCCGATGCCGGCTTTAAAGAGCGGACGCTGGCATCGTATGCCGTCGGTGAAAACGCACTCTTTATTCGCACCGCAGATCACTTGTATCGGGTGCAGCAGTTACAATGAGGCACGCTATCGCCATGACTTGTTCTGCCATCCTGTTGGCCTTATTGGCAACCTCGCAAGCGATCGCTTACGACCCACTGGCAATTGAAAAGACGGTTCCGCCATCCCCGCCGCAAGACATGACGGTCAAGGACGCGGTCCGCGAGCGCGAAATTCCTATCCGGGTTTATTTGCCGGCCAAAAAAGATGCCGCGTCCGTCGTCTTGTTCAGCCATGGACTCGGCGGCAACCGCTCCGGCTCCAAGTTCCTCGGGGACCACTGGGCGGCGCGCGGTTATGTCGCCGTCTTCGTGCAGCATCCCGGCAGCGACGAGTCAATTTGGCGCGAGGTGCCGCTCGCCGAGCGGGCTGCCTCGATGCGCAAGGCCGCCAACGCCCAAAATTTCAATCTTCGCGTCAAAGATGTCCCGGCTGTTATCGACCAGCTTGAAAAGTGGAACGCAGAAGCCGGCCATGCGCTTGCCAAACGCATGAATTTGGTCCAACTCGGCATGTCCGGCCACTCGTTCGGCGCAGTGACAACCCAGGCGGTCAGCGGCCAGAGCTATCCGCTCGTCGGCGGCGTCTTCACCGATTCGCGCATCAAAGCCGCACTCGTCTTAAGCCCCAGCAAGCCCGCTGCGGGCGATGTCAGCAAAGCCTTTGGCAGCGTTTCGATTCCGTGGCTGTTGATGACCGGCACCAAAGACATCGCCAACATCGGCGGAGGGCCGATTGGGGTCGCCGACATGGAAGGTCGTTATGCCGTCTATCCGGCTTTATCGGCCGGCAACAAATACGAGCTTGTTCTCGACGGCGCGGAGCACTCCGTGTTCACCGATCGGCCGCTTCCGGGCGAATCCGGTCAGCGTGACCCCAAACACCACCCCATCATCCTCGCACTCAGCACCGCTTTCTGGGACGCGTATCTCAACGGCAATTCCGACGCTAAAGCCTGGCTCGATGGAAACGGACCCAAGTCGATTCTGGGCGAAAAAGACCGCTGGCAACGCAAGTGAAACGGTATTAGACCTGCATCGCTCCGCACACCGGCGCGTCCCAGCCGAGGGCCGCGTGCTCGGCCACCATGCGATCGATCGGCTCCGCGACTTGCGGGAGGAACGGTGCCGTCCGCCGCACGCGCATATCGATATGCGCTCCCAAAAATTACCCCGTCGCCGCCAGCACATGCCCATCGTGTTTGACCATGAAATGCATGACGTGGAATTTCCGCTCCGACCGGCCCAGCATTCGGCTACGCAGCACAACCTGCTCGCCGACGCGAACTTCTTTGCGATAGTTGAAATGTTGGGCCAGGGCAAAGCTGCCCATCTGGTTGGACTGAAAATAATTGCGGTCCATTCCAACAAGCTTGAACAGCCCGACGGTCGCACAGCCGAACAAGTGCGTGTACCACATCACGTTCATGTGCCCCATCGAATCGAGATATGATTCGGGGATCGTGGCTTCATGGGTGATCGGCAGGGGCAATAGGTTCATGAAAACTGAAAAAAAGCGTGAGGAACGTGTAGGCCGCAGTTCTGCAGGGATGCCACAATATTGCCGGACCTAGTATCGCCGGCCAGTGGGGCCGCACTTCAATCTTCCCAGGCCCCCTCGGGAATCGGCTTGGCTTCGACAATCTCGACGAGCACGTCGTTCGGCGCGAGGATGAAGAAGCTCTTGAGCTTCAGCCGCTCTTGCACCGCGATTGGCTGCACGATTTTTACGCCAGCCGCCTGCATCCGCTCGAAGACAGGCTCGATCTGGCGATAGGAGAAGGCCACATGGTCGATCGGCCGCCCTTGCGTCGGCTTGATTTCCCGAAGCGGTGGATCGGGCCACCAGGGCGGAGGCGGGTCGCGTTCCGGCTTGCCAAAGACAATGAATTGAACATTGTCGCAGCGAAATGAATTGATCCAGATTGACCGCAGCGACGACATGTCGCCGTCGGGCTTGAGAACTGGCAGCGGACGCTGCGGCGAGAGGCCCAAGTGCTTCGCGTACCAGGCGGTCGTTTCGTTGACGTCTGTCGCGAACAAATGCACGTGGGCAAATCGATGGTGGCCCATCGTATTGATCTCGATTAGCTCTTTGTCCGGTCCGTGCACATAAAAGTAAAAATTGTCCGGCCCCGGTAACGGGCTCAGCGGCGTGTGAATCTCGACTCCGTGGCTCTTCCACCATTCATATTCGTTTTGGACATCCACGCCGCCCCAGCCGATGTGCCAGATGCCGGACACCAACTCGCTCGGCGGCGGCTGAGGGACCTTGTTGAATAGAATCAACGACCGCTCGGTGAAAAGGGCGTCGCTAACACCACGGAACTTGATCGGTACGGCGCCGAACACGCGCGAATAAAAGCGGATCGACTCCTCGACGTTCGTCGCGTTCAGCCGAACATGATGAAAATGGGCTTGCTCTTGGCCGGAAGTCGTCAGTACGGCGGCTGAAGAAAACAGCCCAGCGATCAGAGCTGCCGCCGCGAGTCGCCGCCTCATGAACGCCTCTCTACTGGCTGTCTTTCGCCTTTTCCGCAGTCTGCTTCTCAGCTTGAATCGGAGTTCCGATATCAAACCAACCAATCATCATCTCTTCCCAAGTCTGCGGCCCCCAACGGACGGACTTGCTCGGATCAGGATTGGCTGGATTCTCGTCCGAATTGTCGAAATACGCCGTGCAGTTCATTACGCTGCCGGCCGGAATCACGCGCGGTTCGGCCAGAATGAATGAGTTCTGCCAATTGAAGTCGTAGTGCGGCACGTCCAGCAGAATTTCTTTGGCCTCGCTGCCCGGCAATGTCAGTTCATAGCGGAACGACTTGCCTCGCATGTGCATGTGCGGAAAAAGCGACAGCAGCGTCACGTCGCGATCGAACTTGCGCTGAGAATCGACGCGATAATTGGCATCGTGCGGCGGAATCTCGAATCGATTGTTGGGCGCGTTGGCCGTTGCCATCTGGTGCGTGACTTCCTTTTCGTCCACGAAGAGCAGCCCGATGCTGCTCCGGTCCTGCTGTGGGCTGCCGACGGGCGTGTAGTGCATCTCGAAGACCAGCTTGGAACCGGCCGGAATCTTTTTGGCCCAGCCGGCCGGCGATACCAGCGGCCGCGTGCCGGGCGCAAACCCGGCCAGGAACACAAATCCGCGCGGATCGCGGTCACCGCTCTCAGCTTTAGCCGTCGGCTGTCCCGGTGGTTTGATATAGACAATCATGTGATGCACGACGGACCGATTGCCGGGCATGCATTCGGCCAATTTCACCCACTTGTCTTCCGTGAAGCCCGGATCGACGACGTAATGCCGATAGGGCTCGACCCCTTCGGCCTTCACCTCCACCGGCTGGTCGGTCATGTAAATAACCAGATCCGGCTCGCGCGGCAAAAACCAACTGTCGTGGAATTTTCGCGGCGGCGGCAAATCGGCCGGATTGCCTTCGGGGGAGCCGTTCTCAACCCACGTGCGCACCAGATCCTTTTGTTCCGCTGACAGGCGGTTTTCATTGGCAAAATGCCCGAATTGCGGGTTCGCGTGCCAGGGCGGCATCCGCTCGTCGCGCACGACCTCGGCAATCATCTCGCCCCAGCCTTTAACCGATTCATAATCGCCCAGCGCCAGCGGCGCGATCTGGCCTTCGCGATGACAATCAAGGCAGCGGTCCTGAATGAGCCTCGCAATCTGTTTCGAATAGGTCACGGGCGCGCTGGCCACAGTCTCCCGATCGTGACCAATCAAGCAGCCTTTGACTTCCGTGACCGGAACGCTGATTTCCTTGCCGGCCAAAAGCTCGTCGAGAGCCGTTTCCAGATCGGCCCGCGCCGGCTGCGGCTGAGCCAGGCCGACGCCCGTGCCGAATGTGAATTGGGCGTCGATCCGACCGGCATAGCGGATTTTTCGCTCGCGATCGAGGATGAAAACCTGTGGCGTTCGAGTGGCCCCGCACTGATCGGCAAGCTTTTGACCCAGGTCCTTCAAGATGGGGAACGTCAAGCTGTGAATGCGAGCGTACGCGGCCAACTCCGTGAGCGAATCCTGCGAGTTAGAGCTGATGCCGAGAAACGCAACTCCACGCGGGGAATACTGCTCCTGGAGTTTCTGCAGGCGCGGCCCATAAAGCTTGGCTAAGGGACATTCCGTTCCGAGGAAACAGAGAACGATCGCCTTTTGATCGTTGTAATCGCTGAATGAGTGCGATTTGCCGCGAAAGTCCTGCAGCATGAAGCTTTCCAACTTGCGGCCAAGCGAGTTTGCTTCGGGTTTCGTCGCTGGTTCGGCGGCCGATGCATTCTGTGCGTTAAGCGCAGCGTATAGCGCCAACATCAGGCCACAAGTTCGCAAACGGGCGAGCGATCGCATCGTTGAGCTCCTGAGCGACAAACCGCTCTGGCATCAGGGCAGCAGCACCAATCCGAATCCGCACTGTACTGCTCGCTTGTTAAAAGCACAAGAAAGTTTCAATGCAGTCCTTCATTCTACCCCAGCGAACCTTGCCACCGAAAAAGTTGCAGTCGGCACTCGCCAGCGATAGATTGACCGGGCTTGCAGTGCCAACAGCAGCCCAATGCAACAAGGGGCAATCGCGAAGGAGCAAACCATGTGGATTCCTAAGTGGCAGCGCGATTTGAATGAAGGTGTTGATTCGCCGGTTCCCACGCAGGTGGTCTCCAACGAGGAGTTCATCCCCCGGCCGCAGAACAAACAGCAAAAACAAGTTGAACGCTTGATTGGCGAGTTGGCCGACGAACGCGCCACAAAACTTGGCCTGGCGCGGCGGCAGTTCCTCGCCAGCTCGATGGGCATGGCGACTGCGTTCCTGGCAATGAATCGAGTCTATGGCAACCACTGGGAAGTGGAGGAAGCGGAGACCGTGGACGAGGCGGCCGGCGCGGAAAAATGGCCCAAGGGCGAATACTTCATCATGGATGTGCAGACGCACTTCACCAACGGCGCCGCTCTCGCGTTTCGCAATGCCGAATTCGTCCGCAACATGGGCTTTCAGCTCCAGAACGACGCCGACTCGTATGCCTTTCCCAACATGGTTAAGGAGATGTTTTTCGACAGCGAGACCAGCTTGATCGTCATTTCCGGCGTGCCTGGCAAGGAAATCAACCGCGGTGCAGACGGAAAAGTGTTAGAGGGGGCAGCTCGCACGCCGGGCCTGGCCGGCAAAATTCTGCCGAGTTGGGTCATGTCGGCCCGCAAAAAAGAGTTGAACGATCTGGCCGGCTGCCAACGCGCGCTGTGTCAGGGCAACTGCGCTCCCAATCACTACTGGGACACGAAGACCAATGCTCAAGATCAAACCGCGCTCTTCGAGCAGATGGAGCGCGAAGTCAACACCTATGGCATCGACTCCTGGAAGTGGTATTGCCACACCGATCCCGGCCGCTCGGGCAACGGCTTCAAGCTGGACGATGAGAAACTGACCTATCCCTTCTACGAACAGTCGAAAAAGCTGGGCCTCAAAATCTTCAGTGTCCACAAAGGATATGCCTCGCAGTCGCGGACACTTGGCCATCTCGCCAATCCGGCGGATGTCGAAAAGGCAGCGCTCGACCATCCCGAATTGACCTTCATCATCTATCACTCGGCGCTGAAGCATGGGCCCGGCGAACCGGAATTCAGCAAGGACGGCTTTTTCGATCCCACGACAGGCGATTTCGCCTGGCACGACGTGCTGATGAAGCTGAAGCAACGCAATCCGGACATGAAGAATGTCTATCCCGAGATCGGTTCCGCTTTCGGCAGCCTGGCCATCCAGCATCCGATCATGTGTCAGCATTTGATCGGCAAGAACATCAAGCACTACGGCGTCGATCACGTCGTCTGGGGAACGGATTGCCTATGGTGGGGCTCGCCGCAGTGGGTCATCGAAGCCTTCAAACGGTTCCAAATCAGCGATGAGCTGTGCGACCAGTTCGGCTACAAAAAGCTGACCAAAGAAGACAAAGCTCAGATTTTTGGACTGAATGCCGCCAAAATCTACAACGTGGATGCCAGCGCCCAGCGGAAAGCGTTTCCGGCCGACGGGCTGAGCAAGCTCAAGCAGACCTACCTCAGCCAAGGCGGCCAGCGCTCCAACGCAGCGTATGGTTGGGTCCGCGGGTAGTTCGATCAGGGGAATCTCACGCAGAGGCGCAAAGAAGTCAGATGATAATCCCATGTCTCCGCGCCTCCGCGGCTCCGCGTGAGAATGATTTTGCGTCCGTATGCGTCGCATTTGGTTTCATTTGGGCTTGGACGTTGTCGGTTTATGGCCAGCAGCTCGACCCGGCAGCCTGGGGCGACGACCATATCGGCCGGCCACTCCCCGAATTCACATCCGGCGATGAATGCCTTTTCTGCCATCGGGATGTCGGTCCCGGCTGGCCGACGAATCGCCATGGACAAACCATTCGCTCAATCGATCCGCAATCGCCGGCCGTGACGGCGCTGGCCGATTTGCCAGGAGCGAGAAGCCTGGCCGCCGAGGTCGAGCTCTTGATGGGCGGGCGAAACCGCCAGCGCTTTCTCAAGCGTTCGGCTGATCACGGCCGTCTCGACCTGCTTTCTGTCGAATGGGTGCCGTCAAAATCCGGTGCGGACGGCAGACTGAGCCAGACTCAGTCGCCTGACTGGAATAGTCAAACGTTTGGCAGTCGCTGCGCGGGCTGCCACGCTACGGCCGTCGATTCGACCAGGCAAACGTTTGCCGCCATCTCGCTCGATTGCTTCGTCTGCCATGGTGAAGTTTCAGACGGACATACAACGCAAGGCTCGCTGGTGCTCCTTTCGCCCAAGCGTCCTGATTCGGCGGCCGTAATTACGTCGATATGCGCGCAGTGCCACGTGCGAACGGGCCTCTCCAAATCGACTAAGCTGCCTTTTCCCAATAACTTCGTCGCCGGCGATAATCTGTTTCGCGACTTCCAGGTTGATCTGTCAGCCGCGGCCATCGCGGAGTTGAACCCAGCGGATCGACACGTGCAAGAAAACGTCCGCGACGTGGTGCTGCTCGGTAAAGACAGCGTCACCTGTCTCACCTGCCACAACGTTCACCAGCAATCGGCCAAAAAGCATCGCGACGTGGCCGAAAGTGCCATTTGTGCGAACTGTCACGTGTCGGAGTCGAAGCGAGTCCGCGTCCCGTACGTTATCAAGAGTGCCGCCTGCGGCTATTGAAAGGTTGCCAATGGATTACGAACACCTGCCGGGCGATGGCCCGCTCGATGAAACCGATGTCAGTCTGCGCGGCTATTTAGCCAGCCTTTCGGACGAACATCTTGCCCAATACGACCCCGCCTGGTCCGACGAACAGGTGATGGCGTGGGACGGCAATTTTCGCTCGGACGGCGCCTTGATGCTCGTCTGCTGCGAGCGCGACATCGACATCGTTGATTTTCGGAAGGCCCTGGAGCAGCACTTGCAGTTTCGGCATCGCAATTCGGACCCTGCGGTCCGTTCCGCGTAATGACGCTTATCGATATGTCTTATCGTCAATGCGTCTCAAATCCGTTTCGTCATTCAATACGCCCAGCGTCACAACCACAAAGGTGAACACTTTGGTCTCTGGCTCCAAATGGCCGCCGAATGCTTTGTCGGCCTTGGCCAAAGTCATGTGAGCGTGTACACGGCCATCAATGATATAGCCGTTCATACCGATCAGGTCCGCCGGTGAAGTTGGATCACGGACAAAAATGTTCTTCGATGGAAGCGTGCCGTTACTGACGACGTGGAGGTGGTATCCTTTCACCGATCCAATTCCCGACAAGACGACGGCGTTACGCACCCGCTGTTCCCGCACCATCTTCTCAATCCCCGCCAGCAAATCGGTCTCATACTTGAATCGCAACACTAAAATTCGCTCAAATTGGCTGCTGATCGCATAGGCCTCCGGCACCTCCTCGCTGTTCGGTTTCGAGTCATCAAATGGCGTGGTGCTTTTGGTAATTTCCTTTCGCGTTTCTTGCGCTAAAAGCGCAGAGCACGGCACGGCAACTAACAGGATGAGGAATAAAATGCGATTCTTCATACAAGCCTTCTTTGGCTGATTCAATCGAAAATCACAAGCGCCAGGGAACCACGAAAGCGCTTAATGATACCTGCCGAACTGAACAAGCTTTTGGCTGAAATCGAGCAGCTGTTTGCAAACGGCAAATGGCATGCTGCCGAGCAAGCAGTCAATCAGCTGATTGCAGTCGCTCCGAATGATCGTTGCACCTGGGCCTATCGCGGCGCGATCCACTTACATGCCGGCCAAATGCAAGAGGCGGAAAAGTGCTTTCGCCAGGCTACTGCACTGGACACGCACGATAAAGCGTCTTGGCACCATCTAAGCATGGTCCTGCAGAGCCAAGGCCGTCTAGCGGAGGCTGAATTTGCCGCCCGGCAGGCAGTGGCCATTGACGCTTCGCAGGCGCCTTTCCTTCTCCAATTGGGAAATGTTTTATTCGCCCAGCGAAAGTTGAGCGATGCCACGGAGGCGTTTCAAAAGTCCGTGCAACTGGACCGTTTCAATGTCACGGCCTGGAACAACCTGGCCGCCGCTCATCACGTCCAGAAAAACTGGCTGGCGGCCCGCGACGCCTATGAAGCCAGCCTGGCTTTGCAGCCGAACGAGCTCCAAACGCGATTGAAGCTGATCGATGTCATCGAACGGACAATGTCGTACTCGTCAGCGGAGAAAATGGCTCAGCAGGTGACCGTCCATTATCCGCAGTCGGCAGAAGCCTGGTCGGTGCTCGGGCGCATTCAGCTTAACCTGGCAAAACAAGCCGAGGCGATCCAGGCTTTGCGACACGCGATCGAGATCGAGCCAAGTCCGCATCGTCACAGCCGCCTGCTGCAAGCGCTGCAATACGAGCAGCATGTAGAACCGGCTTCGCTATTGGCGCAGCACGAAGCATGGAACCAGAAATACGCAGCAAGTGTGCGGCGGCAGAATAGTGCAACATCTTTCCACCCACCGCTCCGAATCGGATTCGTCTCGAGTGATTTCGGAGTTAGCCCAGTGGGGCACATGGTGCTGCCTTTGCTCAAGTCGCTCGACAAACGGCGCTGCTCTGTTACGTGCTATTTCGACAACCGCGAAGAGGACCGGCTGACCCCTGAGTTTCGGAGTGCCGTTGATGAATGGCGAGTCACATTCGGCCTGCCGGACGAAGCGCTCGCCGCTCAAATTCAGGCTGACAATATCAACGTGCTCATCGATTTGATGGGCCACGCAGGGAATCGTTTGCTGGTGTTTGCACTGCAGTCGGCGCCGATTCAGATCACCTGGTTCGGCTATGTCGGCACGACGGGCCTGAAGACTATGGACTATCTATTAGCCGATCGTTTTCACGTTCGGCCGGGCGAAGAACACAATTATTCGGAAACGGTCTTACGCATGCCACATGGTTATGCGTGTTATGGAGCGCCGGCCTATGCACCTCCCATTAGCCGCTTGCCGGCTCGAAGCACAGGACACGTAACGTTTGGCTGCTTTAACAATCCAGCCAAGTGGAGCCCATTCAGCATTGACAATTGGACCGAGATACTCCGCAAAGTCCCCACGGCGCAACTGCTGCTCAAATACTACGGTCTCCACGACCCACGCACGCAGAACTTGTTCCGCGCCCAATTCCGTGAACGCGGAATTGAATCACAGCGAATCTTGCTTGAAGGTTGGTCGGAACATAAAGAATTGCTCAATGCCTACAACCGCGTGGATGTGGCGCTCGACACGCAGCCCTATTCGGGAGGCGTCACGACCTGCGAGGCAATCTGGATGGGTGTTCCCGTAATTACCTGGCCTGGGAAAACCTTTGCCGGTCGTCATGCCACGAGCCATCTCACGAATGCGGGTTTGGAACAATTCATCGCTCGAGATCAAAGCGAGTTCGTGAGCATGAGCATTGACTGGGCCAATCGCCTGGACGAGCTCGCCGTAATCCGTTCGACGATGCGTGACCAAATGATTCAATCACCACTTTGCGACGCTCAGACATTCGCGGCTGACTTTTTGGTCTTATTGAATGACATCGTCTCGCAAGCCCGGCATCAATGAACCTTGCCGCACCAGCGCGTCCACATCGCGCGATAAGCGGATTCGATGTTCCGTGCAAACCGCGGCGCATCCATTAATGGCGACGCCCGCATCCGCGAGCGTAGAGTTGCCCGAAGACTGGCCAGCCCCTCCAAATCGCCTGCTAACTCGGTTGCGATTTTCACGAATTCATCGGGCGTGCTGGCGATCAGGTGTTGGAGCCCCAGATTGTTCAACTGGCTCACGCCGGCGCGGCCGAGTGCACTCTGGCCGACGATCGTAACGACAGGAACGCCCATCCAATACGCATCCAAGCTGGTGGTATGACCATTAGCAGGGAACGGATCGAGGCCAATATCGATGTGGTGATAAAGCTCTAGATATTGGGCACGAGGCCGCGGACTGACAAACGTCACGCGGCCGGGATCGACGCCTTCGTCAGCCAAAATGTCAAATGCCGTTTGTCGATGCAGTCCTTCGGGCGACAGAAAAAGCAGCTTAGAACGTTCGACAGCTCTCATCACGCGGGCCCACAGCTCCAGAACACCACGGTTGATCTTGCAATAATTGTTTAGGCTGCCAAACGTGACGTACCCATTGCTACGCACTGGAAGCACGTTAATTGCCGGTTGGTCAGTCAGCGGATCGTAGCACCAAAATGTATCCGGCAATCGCACGGATTCTTCCGCATAGTAGTGGTCGAAAAGCCCCGGTGGATCGAGAAACGGATCGGTAAGACGATATTCCATGGTCGCCAAACCGGTGGTTCCCGGGTAGGCGAGCCAACAAGCCTGCACCGGCGCCGGCTGGCGAGCAAAGACCAGCAGACGCCGCCGCTCCATGTGCATCGTGAGATCGATGAGGATATCAATCCCGTCTGCGCGGATTTGGGCGGCCACCTCCTCATCGGACAAAGTGTTTACCTCTCGCCAAACATCGGCATTGGAGCGCAGCCGCTCGGTAATAGCATCCGGCCACAGCACGTCGGAATAACAAAAGACTTCAAACTGTCGGTGATCATGCGACGAGAACAGCGGAATCGTAAAAAACGCCTGGCAGTGGTCACGAAAATTTGGTGATACATAGCCAACGCGAAGCCGCCGGTCAGGCGAACGGTCATTCGCAAAAGGCTGAATGATTTGTCGTAGCGGCTCAGCATGGCGCTGGTCCCAGCATTTACATTCCTCGTAAATCGCCACTGCGTCATAGTTGGGAGAATAATTCAACGTGTACAACAAGCTGCTGTGTGCCGACGATGAATCGGGCCTGAGTTCGACGGCCCGCCGATGATGAGCAATTGATTCGTCAACTTGCCCGACGTTCTTAAGGGCAGCGCCGAGGTTGCTATGTGCTTCCGCATAGTCAGGCAATAGTGTGACAGCTTGACGGTAGCAATCAGCAGCGTTGGCGAACTGTCCTTGCTCGTATAAAGCGGTTCCCAAGCTGTTGTGCGCTTCGGCCAGATCGGGTTTCAGGCGGATCGCGTGCTGAAAACAGGTCACCGCTTCCGAAAGACGTCGTGAGTCGGCAAGTACGTTTCCCAGATTGACGTACGCCTCTGCAAGCTCGGGCTGCAAGGCGATCGCGGAACGGTAAGCTTGCATCGCCTCACGCTTTTTGCCTTGATCGCGAAGCGCGTTGGCCAAATTGAAATAAGCAACCGCGTAGTTTGGCCGGCGCTCGATAGCACGGCGATAAGAAGTAACGGCGCTGACCAGGTCGCCTTGCTGCTGCAACATGGCGCCAAGGTTATTCTGGACCTCCGCCGACTCTGGCTTCAAATCCGCAGCCCGCCGCAAGCAGTCGATTGCCTCGGCCAGTTTTCCTACCTGATAGAAAACCTCGCCTAAATTGGCATAAGCTTCAGCGAAATCCGGTTTCAGCGCGATCGCGCGGCGATAGCAGGGCTCGGCGGCTTCGAGGTTCTTCTGATTTTTAAAGATGCCGCCTAATTCAAAGTTAGCGTCAGGCCAGTTGGGTCGCAGTTGAAGCGCGCGAGTTAGGTATTCGGTGGCCTCGTTGGATCTGCCCGTCTGGCTTGCAATCACGCCCAGATCATGCCAGGCCTCCGCATGATTTGGCTCAGCCGTCAGAATTTGCCGATAGATCTGCTCCGCCGCCGACAACTCGCCCGCTTGACGGTGCCGGAGCGCTATTGAGAGTGCCTCCGAAGTTGTTGTCATAACGTGAATTCCGGCAGTTCTGCGTACTTCCTGCTGCGATCGATCGACCGACTCTAGTTCCTGGAACCATAGCCGACGAATTGTGGGCCAATTTTCTTCCAGAATGTAATGTCGCTGACCTTGGCAAGATAGCTAGCGGATTACGACGAGGATTTTCACGTCGAATTTACAGGTCGAAGACGACGTTAATAGACAACTTGCGCTTTGTGAGAACGACGGCATGGTAGCTGCGTTGAGCGTCAGCCACGTCGGTTGCCTATGTGGCCGATTGGTCCTGTTCTCGTCTGGCTGGGGTGTGGCCTTGTAGCGGCAACGGATTTGCCACGCGATATTAAGGCTCGCAGCAGAAGCGATGCGGCGCAAAGAGTTGGCGGCAAGCAATCGATGAACCAGATTCTTCCCAGCGTTTATCTGGCCCGGCACGGTGAGACCGAGTGGAGTCTCTCGGGACAACACACGGGGCTGACCGACTTGCCGCTAACCCAACGAGGCGAGCTTAACGCCCGCAGTCTGGGTGAGCGCCTAAAGGGAATGACATTCGCCGCCGTTTTCACAAGCCCGTTGCAGCGCGCAGCGCGCACCTGCGAGTTGGCTGGATTCGGAAGTCAGTCAGAGGTGGATCGCGGTTTGCTGGAATGGGATTACGGGCAGTACGAAGGTCGTCGGACTGCGGACATCCATAAGGAGCGGCCGGATTGGCAGCTATTTCGCGATGGCTGCCCAGGTGGAGAATCGCCCGCCCAAGTCGGGGCGCGAGCCGATCGCGTGATCGAGCGTGTTCGCGCGATCGAAGGCGATGTGCTCCTATTTTCGAGCGGGCATTTCCTGCGCGTATTCGCCGCCCGCTGGCTCGGGCTCGAACCGGCAGCCGGCAGGTTCTTTCTGCTAAGCACGGCCAGCTTGAGCGCGCTAGGCTACGAACATAACCTTTCTCAGCCGGTGATTCGGCTGTGGAATGACACTCGTCATGTTGCTGCGTGATTTGGCAAAGGGATAACACAATGAGTGCGACAAAAATGGCAGCGACTCCCAAGGCCAAGGCATCCGACCGAATCGCGTCGTTGCTGCAATACAACGGGTCTTGCCCGATTGAGATGGCAATTTTGAACATCGCGGGCTCCGGAAAATTCTCCAGCGACCGAACCATCGCGGAGTACGCGGCCGGCATCTGGAACGTCGAACCCTGCCCGGTTTCGTAGGAATCAACAACATGGACGGCCACCAAACAAAAGCAAGACGACCTTCGCAGCAAACCTCGGCATTCTCGCCGCACCAAGGGCGTCGCACTGGCGAAGGCCGGTTAGGAAAACTCCCATGAACATTTTAGTTGTCGATGTGGGGGGAACGCACGTTAAGGTTCTCGCCACCGGACAAACGGAGCCGCGAAGATTCGATTCGGGGCCAAAGTTCACGCCCGAGCGCATGGTGCTCGGTGTCAAGGAGCTGGCCAATGACTGGAGTTATGAAGCGGTCACGATCGGCTACCCGGGGCTTGTGTTGCGCGGCCGTCCGATCGCCGATCCGCATAATTTGGGCGCCGGCTGGGTCGGGTTCGACTACGAGACGGCGTTCGGCTGTCCCGTCAGGATCATCAACGACGCGGCGATGCAGGCTCTGGGGAGCTACCGTGGCGGAAAAATGCTGTTCCTTGGCCTGGGAACCGGTCTTGGCTCCACGCTTATTGTGGATGGAATCGTCCAGCCGATGGAGCTCGGCCACTTGCCATATAGGAAGGCAACGTACGAAGACTACGTCGGCATTCGCGGTCTGGATCGCCGCGGCAAAAAGAAGTGGCGGAAATCGGTGGCCGACGTCGTCGCCCGGCTGGTCGCCGCGCTGGAGCCGGACGATGTGGTCTTGGGCGGAGGCAACGTCAAGAAACTCAAGGAGCTGCCGCCAGGCTGCCGAGTAGGCGACAACGCCAATGCATTTATTGGAGGCTTTCGCGTGTGGGAAGAGTCGTTTAAAGGCAAGCCGTCGCTTGCCGCGAGCACTTATCCAGATCGAAGCGCATAAGAGAGGATGAAAACCAATATGACCGCCACAAACCCGACTCTTCCAGAGCGCCCCGCCTGGAAAGCGCTCGAAAAACACTATTCTCAGGTCCGCGGCACGCACCTGAAGCAGCTTTTCGCCGACGATTCCAAACGCGGCGAGCGGCTGACCGCAGAAGCGGCGGGCATCTTTCTCGATTACTCGAAGAATCGGATCACCGACGAAACGCTCAAGCTCCTGGTGCAGCTTGCCCAGGAATGCGAGTTGCCGGCCCGCATCGACGCCATGTTCCGCGGCGAAAAAATCAACGTCACGGAAAACCGGGCCGTCCTGCACACGGCGTTGCGGGCCGCCGAGGGTGCAAGCGTCGTCGTCGATGGCGAAAACGTGGTGCCGCAGGTTCACGCCGTCCTCAACAGGATGGCGCAGTTTTGCAGCCGCGTCCGCAGCGGTGAATGGAAAGGTCACACCGGCAAGCGAATCCGCAATGTCATCAACATCGGCATTGGCGGTTCCGACCTCGGTCCGGTCATGGCCTACGAAGCGCTGAAGCACTTCAGCGATCGGAACTTGAACTGCCGATTCGTCTCCAACGTGGACGGAACTGACTTTGTCGAAGCGACTCGCGACCTCGACCCAGCCGAAACGCTGTTCATCGTCTCGTCCAAGACATTTACGACGCTCGAAACGATGACCAACGCCCAGAGTGCTCGCGAGTGGGCGCTGAAAGGCCTGGGCGGTGACCCCAAAGCCGTGGCGAAACATTTCGTCGCGGTTTCGACGAATGCTTCGAAGGTTGCTGAGTTTGGCATCGACACGGCCAACATGTTTGGTTTCTGGGACTGGGTTGGCGGCCGGTATTCGATGGATTCGGCGATCGGCCTTTCGACGATGTTGGCCATCGGGCCCGAAAACTTCCGCGCAATGCTCAGCGGCTTTCGCCAGATGGACGAGCACTTTCGCTCGGCGCCCCTGGAGCGCAATTTGCCGGTGCTGATGGGGCTATTAGGCTTGTGGTACAGCGACTTCTTCGGTGCGCAAACCGTGGCCGTCCTGCCATACGACCAGTACCTGAAGCGTTTCCCGGCTTATCTCCAGCAACTCACCATGGAGAGCAATGGCAAGCACGTCACGCTTGACGGTAAGAAAGTGAATTATGACACGGGGCCGATTTATTGGGGCGAGCCGGGGACAAACGGCCAGCGTTCGTTCTACCAATTGATTCACCAGGGAACGCGCCTGATTCCTTGCGATTTTCTGGCATTCGGCCAATCGCTCAATCCGCTCGGCCGCCATCACGACATGCTGATGGCCAACGTGTTTGCCCAGACGGAGGCGCTGGCATTCGGAAAGTCGGCCGAGCAAGTCAAGTCGGAAGGGACGCCCGACTGGCTTGTCCCGCACCGCGTCTTTGAAGGGAACCGGCCATCTAACACGATTCTCGCCGAGCGGCTCTCGCCCGAAACACTCGGCAAGCTAGTCGCCCTCTATGAGCACTCGGTTTTCACACAAGGCGTGATCTGGAACATCGACTCGTTCGACCAGTGGGGCGTGGAGCTGGGCAAAGTGCTCGCCCAGCGCATCATTCCCGAGTTGGAAAATAAGGCGGAGCCTGTACTCCACCACGACAGCTCGACCAACAACCTCATCCGGCAGTACCGGAAGTTCAAGGAGGCGCGATGAAAACGCTCGCCCGTAACGAACAACAACTGCAGAAGATGAAGTCCAGCCCCGGATTCATTGCGGCGCTGGACCAAAGCGGCGGCAGCACGCCGCATGCGCTGAAAGATTACGGAATCAAGGAGGACGCGTGGTCCACGGAAGACGAGATGTTCGCGCTCGTGCATCAAATGCGGACGCGCATCATCACCAGCCCCGCCTTCACCGGCGAGCGAATCATCGGCGCCATCCTCTTCGAAAACACGATGGACCGGGACATACAGGGGGAGCCGACGGCCGACTATCTCTGGAGCGTTAAAAAAGTCGTGCCTTTTTTGAAAGTCGATCAGGGACTGGCAGCGGAGAAAGACGGCGTGCAGTTAATGAAGCCCATTCCGCAGCTCGCCGGGCTATTGGAAAAGGCCATATCCAAACGCATCTTCGGCACCAAGATGCGCTCGTTTATCAAGCAGGCCAATCCTGCCGGGATCAAGCAGATCGTCAACCAGCAGTTTGAATTGGCGGCCCAAATCAGCACCGCGGGCCTGGTGCCGATCATTGAGCCGGAAGTCGATATTCATTGCCCGGAAAAAGCGAAGGCCGAAGCGCTCCTCAAAGCAGAAATTGTCAAACAGCTCGATCAACTGCCGGCTGGGCAGCTCGTGATGCTCAAGCTCACGCTGCCGGAGCAAGACGATTTTTATTCCGATTGCGTCAAAAATCCAAACGTGATTCGGGTCGTTGCGCTCTCCGGTGGCTACACGCAGAAAGAAGCGAACGACCGCCTCCGCAGAAATCACGGCGTTGTGGCAAGCTTTTCGCGGGCCTTGGTTGAAGGGCTTTCGGCTCAGCAATCGGACGCCGAATTCAACGCCGTGCTGGATCGATCGATTCAGAGCATTTTTGAGGCGTCGAATACCTAATGCACGCCGTAATTGAAAGGAGAAAGCAATGCAACTCGGAATGATTGGGCTCGGCCGAATGGGTGCCAATATGGTGCGGCGACTGCTCCACGGAGGCCATCAATGTGTGGTTTTCGATCGCTCGGCGAAAGCCGTGGAGGAGCTGGTCAAGGAAAAGGCGACCGGGGCCGCTTCTTTGGCGGAGTTTGTGAAAAAGCTCGAGAAGCCGCGAGCGATTTGGCTGATGGTTCCGGCAGCCGCTGTTGATGCCACGATCTCCGACCTCCTCGCTCACCTGGAGCCGGGCGATATTGTGATCGACGGCGGCAACTCGTACTACGTGGATGATATTCGCCGCGCCAAGCAGCTCGCGCAAAAGCAAATCCATTACGTGGACGTGGGAACGAGCGGTGGCGTGTGGGGCCTGGAGCGAGGCTACTGCATGATGATCGGAGGCCCGGGTGATGCCGTCGGCCGACTCGATCCGGTCTTCAAGACCTTGGCCCCTGGCATTGGCGACATCCCGCGCACTGCCGGACGCGACAAAATCGGCGGCACCGCCGAGCAAGGCTATCTGCATTGCGGGGCCAATGGTGCCGGCCATTTCGTCAAGATGGTCCACAACGGCATCGAGTACGGCGTGATGGCCGCATACGCCGAAGGGCTCGGCGTCTTGCGCGGCGCCAACATCGGCAAGCGCTCCCACGAGATCGACGCTGAAACGACGCCGCTGCGCGACCCCGAGCATTACCAATATGACCTGAATCTGCGTGATATCACGGAGGTCTGGCGGCGCGGCAGTGTGATCGCCTCATGGCTGCTCGATCTGACCGCCGCCGCCCTCGCCAAGGACACCTCGCTCGCGGACTTCGCCGGCCGCGTTTCCGATTCGGGCGAAGGGCGCTGGACGATCAAGGCGGCAATAGACGAGGCGGTGCCGGTGCCCGTGCTCACGACGGCGCTCTACGAGCGCTTCACCTCGCGCGGCGAAGCCGATTTCCAGGACAAGCTGCTCTCGGCCATGCGCTTTCAGTTCGGCGGTCACCTGGAAAAAACTCCCGGCAAATAATCGCGAACAAGAGAAATCCCATGAGCGCAATTCATTCCGATGCCCTGGTCTTCTTCGGCGCTACGGGCGACTTGGCTTACAAGAAGGTCTTTCCGGCGCTCCAGGCGATGGTGAAGCGCGGCCACCTGAACGTGCCCGTCATTGGAGTGGCCAAGTCGGATTGGACGCTCGACCAGCTCCGTGCGCGGGCCCGCGACAGCTTGGAGAAACACGGCGGAATCGATTCAGCCGCGTTCGACAAGCTCTTAGGCTTACTGCGGTATGTGGACGGCGACTACCAAGACCCAGCAACTTTCCAAGCTATCCGCAAAGAGCTCGCCACGGCCGCGCGGCCGGCGCACTACCTCGCGATTCCGCCGACGCTCTTCGAAACGGTCGTCAAACAGCTCGGCCAGTCGGGGTGCGCCAAGAACGCGCGCGTAATCGTCGAAAAGCCCTTCGGACACGATCTGACCTCGGCGCGTGAGCTCAATCAAGTCTTGCTGGCAACATTCGATGAGTCGTCGATCTTTCGCATCGACCATTACTTGGGCAAGCGGCCCGTTCACACGATGGTCTTCTTCCGATTCGAGAACGCGCTCTTGGAATCGTTCTGGAACCGCACGCATATCGAGAGCGTGCAGATCACGATGGCAGAGGATTTTGGCATTCAGGGCCGTGGCGCGTTTTATGATGCAACGGGCGCGATCCGCGACGTCATTCAGAACCATTTCTTCCAGGTCCTGGCCAACCTGGCGATGGAGCCGCCCGTTCGAACCGACAGCGAATCGATGCGCGATGAAAAGGTGAAAGTGCTCAAGGCGATCCCGCCACTGGATGCCAAAAACGTCGTTCGTGGCCAGTTCCGCGGCTACAAGAGCGAGAAAGGTGTAGCGCCAAATTCGCAGGTCGAAACCTTTGCCGCATTGAAGCTCAAAGTTAATTCCTGGCGCTGGCAGGGAGTGCCCTTCTACATCCGTGCCGGCAAAAATCTGCCAGTGACTTGCACGGAGATCATGGCTCGCCTGCGCCGGCCGCCGGCAGTATTTCCCACCTGCAGCGGGGCACAAAACTACTTCCGGTTCCGCATCAGCCCTGTCGTGACCAGCGCCTTCGGACTCACGGTGATGGACCCAAAAGAAAACATGATCGGGGAGCAGATTGAGCTGCTGCACAGTCACCATGCCGGACCCGAAGAGATGGAGGCGTACGAGCGCGTGCTGGGAGACGCCATGGCAGGAGACGCCACGCTGTTTGCTCGCGAAGACTACGTCGAAGAGGCCTGGCGAATTGTCGATCCGGTGCTCAAGGCCGGTAGTCCCGTCTTTGAATACGATCCGCGAACGTGGGGGCCCAGCGAAGTGGACCAAAAGGTCGTGCCCCCGGGCGGCTGGAACAATCCCGTCGTGACAGGCTAGTCGAGGCTCCGCTCATGGTAATCGAAGTCTTTGATGACGCCGACACAGTCGCCCGCAAGGCAGCCGCCCTGATCGCTGCGGACGCTCGCGCCGTTGTGAGAGAGCGCGGGCGGTTCGTTTTTGCGGTGAGCGGTGGGAAAACACCGTGGATCATGCTGCGGGCCTTGGCCGACGAAGACGTGCCCTGGGACAAGATACATCTCGTTCAGGTGGACGAGCGTGTCGCCCCCGCTGGGCACTCCGACAGAAATTTGACGCATCTGCGCGAAAGTCTGCTCGCTCGTGTTCGCCTTCGCGACGAACAAGTCCACGCCATGCCCGTGGAATCGCCCGACCTGGAAGCCGCAGCAGAGCGCTACGCACAAACTCTGGCCGAAGTTGCTGGTTCGCCAACAGTCTTGGACCTGGTTCACCTAGGCCTTGGGCCGGATGGCCACACTGCATCGCTCGTTCCCCGCGATCCCGTCTTGGACGTCACGGAAACCGATGTCGCATTGACTGGGGCGTACCAGGGAAGACGGCGGATGACACTGACCTATCCCATCCTTAACCGTTCGCGACGGATTCTCTGGCTAGTCACCGGCAGCGATAAGACCGAACCGCTCACCCGACTTCTCGAGGCTGATCCTTCAATTCCCGCCGGCCGAGTACACCAGGATCAGGCCCTGTTGCTGGCGGACCGCGAAGCAATGGAAGGGCAGCAAAACAAGTTGGCCTGAAGGAGTAAGCTATGCGAGTGGGCGTGGCAAGCTTTTTTGTTTTACGCTACTCCTGGCTCGCGATTCGGCTTGCATGACTCATGCGAACATTCTTAACGATCCTCTGCCAGAATATGATCCCGGTCAAATCAGTCTAATTCGATTTCCCTTGTCCACTTTCAAAGGAATGTCCCATGCCAGTCGCCGGCATCGAAGCCAAGCGGAAGACCGTCACGGCCAGTCAAGGCACTGCCGCTGGCCCTCTCTCCGATGAGGAGCTCCGAATAATGCACGCCTACTGGCGTGCCGCCAACTATCTGTCCGTCGGCCAAATCTATCTGATGGACAACCCGCTCCTGAAGGAACCGCTGGAGCTCAAGCACGTCAAGCCGCGCCTGCTCGGACACTGGGGAACCACGTCGGGCCAAAACTTTCTGTACGTTCACCTGAATCGAGTGATCAAACAACACGACCTGAGCATGCTCTACATTTCAGGCCCCGGCCATGGAGGACCGGGTCTGGTTGCCAATGCCTATCTCGAAGGCACATACAGCGAGGTTTATCCCAACATCGGCCAGGACGAAGCGGGCCTGAAGCGTCTCTTCACCCAGTTCTCCTTCCCCGGCGGCATCCCCAGCCACGTCGCTCCGGAAACCCCCGGATCGATCCACGAAGGCGGCGAGCTGGGCTACGCGCTCTCGCACGCCTATGGCGCGGTTTTCGATAATCCCGAGCTGACTGTGGCCTGCGTCATCGGCGACGGCGAGGCCGAGACCGGGCCTCTCGCCACCGGCTGGCATGGCAACAAGTTCCTCAGCCCCGTCCGCGACGGCTGCGTGCTGCCAATTCTGCATCTCAACGGCTACAAGATCGCCAACCCCACGCTGCTGGCCCGCATTAGCCACGAAGAGCTGGACGCGCTCATGCGCGGCTACGGCTATACGCCGCATTTCGTCGAGGGGGACGATCCAGCCACGATGCACCAACTCCTGGCCCGCACGCTCGATCGCGTCATCGACGAGATCAAGACGATCCAGGAAGGCGCCCGCAGCGGCGGTTTCCGCGAACGGCCGCTGTGGCCGATGATCGTTTTTCGCAGCCCCAAAGGCTGGACCGGACCGAAGGAAGTCGATGGCCAAAAGACCGAAGGCTATTGGCGCTCGCACCAGGTGCCAATGGCCGACATGTCCAAGCCCGGCCACGTCCAGATCCTTGAAACCTGGATGAAGAGCTACAAGCCAGAAGAACTGTTCGATAAAACCGGGCGACTGGTCCCGGAGCTGGCGGAGCTGCCCCCGCACGGCGAGCGGCGGATGAGTGCCAATCCGCATACCAACGGCGGCCAGTTGCTCAAGGACCTCAAGCTGCCAGACTTCCGCGACTACGCCGTCGATGTGCCGAGCCCCGGCGCCAAAGACGCCGAATCGACGCGGGTCATGGGCACGTTTCTGCGCGACGTCATGAAGGCCAATCTGGAGAGCGACAATTTCCGGCTCTTCAGTCCCGACGAGTTCAACTCGAACCGCTGGCAGGATGTGCTCGAAGTGACGAACCGCGCCTGGGTCGCCGAGACATTGCCCTACGACGACCACCTGAATCCCGATGGCCGCGTGATGGAAGTCCTGAGCGAGCACCAGTGCCAGGGCTGGCTGGAAGGCTACCTGTTGACGGGACGTCACGGATTCTTCTCGTGCTACGAGGCGTTCATCCACATCATCGATTCGATGTTCAACCAGCATGCCAAGTGGCTGAAGGTCACGCGGCACATCCCTTGGCGGCGGCCGATTGCGTCGCTCAACTACCTCCTCTCGTCGCTCGTCTGGCGGCAGGACCACAACGGCTTCAGCCATCAGGACCCCGGCTTCATCGACCACATTGTGAACAAAAAGGCGGAGGTCATCCGCGTCTATCTGCCGCCGGATGCCAACACGCTGCTCAGCGTGACCGATCATTGCCTCCGCAGTCGCAACTACGTCAATCTAGTTGTGGCCGGCAAGCAGTCGGCCCCCCAGTGGTTGACGATGGATCAGGCCATCAAGCACTGCACCAGCGGCATCGGCATCTGGGAGTTTGCCAGCAATGACAAAGGCGCCGAGCCCGATGTCGTCATGGCCTGCTGCGGCGACGTGCCCACACTGGAGACGCTCGCTGCGGTGGAGCTGCTGCGCAAACATATTCCGGAATTGAAAATCCGCGTCATCAACGTCGTGGACCTGATGAAGCTCCAGCCGGAAAGAGAACATCCGCACGGCCTCTCCGACCAGGATTTCGACATACTCTTCACCAAAGACAAGCCGATCATCTTCGCGTTCCACGGCTATCCGTGGCTGATTCATCGCCTGACCTATCGCCGCACCAACCACAACAACCTCCACGTGCGGGGATACAAGGAAGAAGGCACGACGACGACGCCCTTCGACATGGTGGTCTTGAACGAGCTGGATCGGTTCCATCTGGTCATGGACGTGATCGATCGACTGCCGCAGCTCGGCGCTCGGGCGGCTTACTTCAAGCAGGCGTTGCGCGACAAGCTGATCGAGCACAAGCAATATGTCCGCCAGCATGGCGACGACATGCCGGCGATCGCGGGTTGGCGGTGGGGCGGGAAAACGCCCGCCGGCGGTCGCGGCACTACCACCGAAGGTGACAATGTCTAAACGGCTGATTCCGAACTCTCCCTCTCCGCTTGGGAGAGGGTCGGGGTGAGGGTGTTTGAATCCGCTGCAACGCAACACCGCGCCTGGCCGAAAGTCTTTGACACATGACAATTCTCCTTCTCAACGCCGGTTCCAGCAGTCTGAAATGCACACTGATGCGAGCGGCCGATCGGGCGGTCATCGCTCAGGGTGCTGCAGATTGGGCGGGAGGTAGCGCCAAGTACGAGTACGCAGGGCCGGACAAGAACACGCGGACGGAAACGGTTGCCTGGCGAAGTTATTCCGACGCGGTCAAGCGTTTTATCCGTGATCTGACCGAGACGGAGCCGCCGGCGCTGCTGGACAAGAACGACATCGCGGCGGTGGGGCATCGGTTCGTGCATGGCGGACCATTTACGTCGTCGGTAGAGATCACGGACGAAATTCACGACCGCCTCAAGGCTCTGGCCGACCTGGCGCCGCTTCACAACCCGCCGAGCCTGGAAACGTTTGAAGCGACGCAGCAGGAGTTGCCGGGGCCGCCGCACGTCGCGGTGTTTGACACCACCTTTCATGCGACGATGCCGCAGGAAGCTTGGAACTACCCCGTGCCGAACCGCTGGACGCACGAGTGGGGCCTGCGCCGCTACGGTTTTCATGGGCTGAGCCATGCATATTGCAGTCGGCGAGCCGCCGAAATGATCGGCGAGCCAATCGACCAACTGCGGCTGGTGACTTGCCACTTGGGCCACGGCTGCTCGGCCACTGCCGTCAAGCACGGCCGCAGCGTCGATACCACAATGGGATTTACGCCGCTCGAAGGCCTGATGATGGGCACGCGCAGCGGCTCCGTCGATCCGAGCATCTTGCTGCACCTCATGCAGCACCACGGGCTGACTGCGGGCGACTTGGAGCAGGCGCTGAATCATGAGTCCGGGTTGCTCGGTGTTTCGGGCGTCTCCGCCGATATGCGGGAAGTTCTCGCGGCAGCCGATTCGAGCAATGCACAGGCGAAGCTCGCGCTGGCGATCTACACGCATCGCGTTCGGCAAGCGATCGGCGCTTTGGCCGTCACGATGGGCGGCATTGATGCGCTCGTCTTCACGGCAGGTGTTGGCGAGCATGCGAGCCACGTGCGTGCCTCAATCTGTGAAGGACTAGAATGCCTGGACCTCTCGCTCGACGCCGAGGCGAATGCGAAGTCCCGGCCTGACGCCGATGTGACGCGCGCCGGTTCCCGCGGGCGAATCCTCGTAATCGCCACGCGTGAGGATTTGACGATGCTGGAGGAAGTAGGACGCGTCGTAGGCATTTTTGGTGCTGAACCGGTGGAGGCTTGAGCCACCTGTCTGATCTCAAGCGGTTCAATCGCCGAAGCGCAACACCATCGGCGGATTCAACATACCGAGCGTCCGTCGGTCCGCCCGCCGGCCAGTGCACGATCGAGGTTGAAGGCGGCACTGATGAGGGCGAGGTGGGTGAAGGCTTGGGGGAAATTGCCGAGGGCTTCGCCGGAGGGGCCGGTTTGCTCGGAGTAGAGGCCGAGGTGATTCCCGTAGCCGAGCATTTGTTCGAAGAGCAGACGGGCGTCGGCCAGCCGGGCGGGGTCGGTGCGGCCGGCGCGGGTGAGGGCCTCGACGAGCCAGAAGCTGCAGATGTTGAACGTTCCCTCGACCCCCGGCAGCCCGTCCGGGGCCTCCTTAGGGTCATAGCGATAGACGAGGCCGTCGGCGGCAAGTCCGCCCTTGGTGGCCGGCGAGCGGATTGCGTCCACCGTCGAAAGCATGCGCGGGTCGTTGGGGGCCATGAAGAAGGTCAGCGGCATCATGAGGGCAGAGGCGTCGAGGGCGGTGGAGTCGTATGACTGCACGAAGGAATGCCGCGACTCGCTCCAGCCCCGCGACATCACTTCCTCGTAAACGGCGTCGCGGGCCTTGAGCCAGGCGGTCCGGTCAGCCGGGAAGGAGCGTTTGTCGGCCAGTCGCAGCGCGCGGTCCAGCGCCACCCAGCACATGAACTTCGAATAGACGAAGTGCCGCCGGCCGCCGCGGACCTCCCAGACGCCCTCGTCCTCCCGGCCCCAGTTGCCGGCCACCCAATCGACCAGGTCGCGGAGGTGCCGCCAGGCGTCGTAGCCGATTGGCGAGGCGTACTTGTTGTGCAGGTAGATTGCGTCCAGCAACTCGCCGTAGATGTCGAGTTGCAACTGCCCGTGAGCAGCGTTGCCGACGCGAACTGGTTTCGAACCCTTGTAGCCGTCGAGATGCGTCAGCTCTTGCTCGGTCAGGTCGGACCGGCCGTCGACGGCGTACATGAGCTGGAGGGGCCCGTCGCAGTGCGAGTGTTGGTCTTTCGCGCGGGCGGCCAGCCAGTGCATGAAGCGGGTCGCTTCCTCGGTGAATCCGACGCGCATGAAGGCGTACACCGTGAACGCGGCGTCGCGGATCCAGGTGTAGCGGTAGTCCCAGTTTCGCACGCCACCGATTCCCTCGGGCAGGCTGGTGGTGGGGGCGGCGACGATGGCGCCGGTCGGCTCGTAGGTGAGCAGCTTCAGCGCGAGGGCCGAGCGGAGGACGACCTCGCGCCAGCGGCCGTGGTAAGTGCAACGGGCCGACCATCGCTGCCAGTAATCGACCGTCCCGCGGAACCAGTCTTCGGCCTCGTCGGTGCCGGGGCAGTGGCCGGAGTGGGCGTCGGTGGCGATGGTGCGGAGGACGAAGGTGGCGCGTTGACCCTCGTTGAGGGGGAACGCAGCTACCACACCGTCGCCGTCGCGCTGGAGGGGAACCGATGCGGCCAAGCCCAGGGACAGACCGGGTCCGTCGAAGCGGGCACCGTGCTCGGTTATCGTCGTCGTGTGCGTCGCCCGGGCGTAGTCGAACGCCGGGCGGCACTCCATCTCCAGCGGCAGGCGACCACGGACGACGCGAACGCGGCGGACGAGCTGAGCGCTGGGATCGGCGCTTTTTCCGACCGGCATGTAGTCCTCGACCTGAGCGATGCCGTCGGGGTGAAGGAAACGCGTGACCAGGACGTTCGTTTCGGGCCAGTAATATTGCTTGTGGCGCATTTCTCCGTGCGCGGTGGGGGCGATGCAGAAGCGGCCGCCTTTGTCGGCATCAAGGATCGATGCGAAGACGCTGGGCGAGTCGAAGCGCGGGAGGCAGAGCCAATCGACTGAGCCGTCCAGGCTAACCAGGGCGGCGCTATGCATATTACCGACGATGCCATGGTTTTCGATCGGTTGGTAGCGCATTTTGGTTGGCGCAAGTGCAAAGACCGTACCGCGAGGGGTTGTCGCACATTTTACTGCGGAAGTGCAACGGGTAGTGTGCCGTTGTTAGGCCAATTTGCTTCCCAGGAGGCATTTCGACAGCCTCGGAGCCGTAACGGCCCGCAACCGTCAGGCCCGCAAGCAATCGCGGTTCGGTTCCATCTGGCCGACCACGGCCACACGGACATCATCGCGCACTCGCACAACGGGTTTCCCCTCCGCACTGGCGAGCAACGGTGGAAAGATCGCAATCATAGTTGTCATTTGAGCGACGAGCCGAATGAAGAAATTGGGAATCGTGCGGGCCTCGGCAGAGGGCCAATAATAAGAGGCCGCCGATTCTCACGGGTTGTTTGTTAGTGTACTTATGTATATAATTATATACGAGTGGTGGTGCGCCCTAATCGCAGCGGTTTACTCGCGCCGCAGACGACAGCGACGACCAACGAGCTTATGCATATCGTGCATAATCAAAAACCACGCGATGGCCTGAAGTGCTTACTCGCCAATGGCTTAGCAATATGCATCGCCCAGAAAAAACCAAATGCATATGCATATGCAGTCCGGTTTTTACTCCCCGGAAGAACCGATTCATGCCTGACCGCCCGCTCAGCCTCGGCTTAGTCAGCTCTTTGCCAATTTACATTTTGCAAACTGTCCACCGTGCCTCGCAGGTGCAGGGACGTTGCGTCGAGCACGAATTGGTACGAACACCTCCTCACCAAAATCCGAACGATGAAACTATTCGTCGGCGCCAGCGGCTACAGCTATCCCAAATGGAAAGGCAGCTTTTATCCAGCGAAGCTGTCGCCGAAGGAGATGCTGAGCTACTACTCCCGGCATTTCGCGGCCGTCGAAATTAACAATACGTTCTACAAGATGCCGACTGAAAGCGACCTCACGTCTTGGGCCGCGCAAGTTCCACGCAATTTTCGCTTCGCCCTCAAAGCGCCGCAAACAATCACGCACCGCAAACGCCTAAAAGACGCCGCCGAACCGACCAACCACCTCTTTCAAATCGCCGCTGCGCTTAAAAACCGCCTTGGCCCCGTCCTCTTTGGCCTACCGCCCAACTTCAAAAAGGACCTGTCTCGCCTCCAAACCTTCCTCAAGTTAATCCCACGAAAAACCAAAGTCGCCTTCGAATTCCGCCATCCATCCTGGTTTGGCGAAGAAGTTTTCGACTGCCTCCGCCAGCGCCGCGCCGCCCTCTGCATTGCCCACACCGACGACTTTCCTTCACCACAATTCGTCGCAACCGCCAACTGGGGCTATGTTCGGCTGCGCCGCGAGAAATACTCGACGAAAGACCTGGCCAAGTGGGTCGCCACGATACAGTCGCAATCCTGGAAGGAGTGTCATATCTTTTTCAAGCACGAAGACACCGGCACTGGCCCCAAATTCGCCACCCAATTTCTCGCATCGGCGGCGGCAGACCGGTAGACACGAGCATTCGCCCAGAGACCTGCCGAATAGTTGCCATGCGATTTTACCGAATCGCCTGCGCCGGCAGGGCCGACTTGATACCTTCATCGAGCGGCATCTTATCCGGCAATCCATCCGCCGCGGCAATCAGTCGTTGCAGTTCGTGCTGCAACTCCACGATCGTCTTCGCGTGTTCCGGCTTGGAAATCAGATTTATGGTCTCATCCGGATCAGCTTTCAGGTCATATAGCTCCGCCATGTGGCGGTCGGGCGTGCCGTCGCCATGCGGATAGTGAATGTACTTGTAGCGATCGGTCCGCACGCCGCGGACATTCGGCGTATAGGGGAATTGTTGCTCGTAGTTGTATTCGTAGTACCAACCGGTGCGCCAGCCGCTGGAATCGCCTTGGGCGAGCTGTTTCCAGGATCCTCCGTGGGTCTTTTTTAACGGCGCGACTCCACAGATGTCTAAAATCGAAGGTGCAAAATCGATCGTCAGAACTTGTTGATCGATGGTCTTTCCTGAACCCCGCGCCAGACCCGGATACCGCACCACCAGCGGCGTTCGAATGCTCGGCTCATGCATCGTCCGCTTATCCACCATCCCATGTTCGCCGTTCAACAGGCCGTTATCGCCGGTGAAAATGAACAGCGTATTATCGAGCTGCCCAGTTTCCTTCAGCGCGTTGTAAAGCCGGCCGACGCTGTCATCGACGGACAAAATCGTGCCCCAATAGGCCCGCGTCATCGCGGCAAAATCCTTCACCGCTTCCGGTCGGCGATCCGGAAACTGCTTGCGATATTCAAACAGCGGCCCGTAGATGCCATGCCATGTATCCAGACGGTCGAGAAACCACTTCGGCTTATCCGCGAGCATGAACGCCGACGGCGGATACTGAATATCGACGTTGTCAAACGCATGCTCGTATTTCGGCTCCGGGAAATAAAAGCTATGCGGCGCCTTGTGGCCCAGCATCAGCAAAAACGGCTTATCGCCCGCCGCCGACTTGCGAATCCATTTATCCGCCAGATCGGTCACGACGTGTGTGTAATAACCCGGCAGCACCTTTCGCTCCCCATCGACGTTGAATTCCGTGTCGAAGTACTTGCCCTGACCTTTGTGCGTCACGAAATAGTCAAAGCCCGGCCGCTTCTCGTCGTTCTCTTCGCCCATGTGATATTTGCCGATGTATCCCGTCGTATAACCGGCCGCCTGCAGCGCCCGCGGAAAGCTCGGCAAATCGTTTGGATATTCCGTGAAATTGTTCTGCACACCATGGGAATGGGCATATAAGCCACTGAGAATCGACGCCCGGCTAGGCGAGCACAGCGACGTCGTGCAAAACGAATTGCGAAAGTAAAATCCCTCTTTTCCGAGTCGGTCGATATTCGGCGTCTTCACCTGCGACCGCTCATTTAGGCTAATCGTGTCCCACCGCTGATCGTCTGTCAGCACAAACACCACATTCGGCTTCCGCTCCGCCGCCCCCAGCAAATCGACCATTCCGCACACGACCAACAACAACGAAACAACGCGCCACAACATATCGGCCTCACAAAAAAATAGATGACACTGCAAACTAACAGCCAGCGAGCTTGGCGGCAATCAAGCTGGCCACTGAAAAGACAAGTCGAAACAGCTCCGGCCCACAAGTTGCACTGCCAGTCGTCGTCGTTCGCCGGATTTTCATTACGAAACCCAAATCATGATCAGCACCGCGGAAAAAATCAGCAGCCAACCCAACGCCAAATCGAATGGCAATTCCAACGGCAAGCTTACTGGTCTGCGCGCCCTCAATGAGCCGCTCGAACGCTTTTCGCGCCGGGTCACCATCTGGAGCGGCAGCTCTTGGGCCTTCACGCTAGCTGTGGCCGTCGTCATCGTGTGGGCCGTCACCGGACCGATTTTCCACTACTCGGACACCTGGCAGCTCGTGATCAACACCGGCACCACGATCGTCACCTTCCTCATGGTCTTTCTCATCCAGCGGGCCCAAAATAAGGACTCGCTGGCGATCCAAATCAAGCTCAACGAGCTGCTCGCCTCGCAACAAGGCGCCAGCAACCGCCTCATCAATCTCGAAGACTGGAATGAAGACGATATCATCGCCTTGCATCAGCGATTCGCCAAACTTTCCGAACGTCTGGATCATGCCGCGAGCGGCTGCGAGGCTCATTCCATTGCCGAGGCCAAAGATGCCGTTGACGAAGCACAGGACGCGCTGACCGACGCCCACAATCTAGTGGCGCGCGGCAAGTAAAATAGAAAATTCTTCTCGCGGCAGGTCCGAGCCGTCTGGGCAATCTCAAACGGCAATGCTCTTCACCGCACCGCCCCCGGAAAGCTGCGCCGCCGATAAACAACCAAACGCCGCCTCGATCAGCTTCCGCGGCGGATAATTCTTCGCTGCGAATTCTAGCGCCGCCACACCAATGCTTACCGAAAATCCATTCGGCAAACCGACCGAAGCCGAACGAATGTTCTCCATGATCTCACGGGCCACATCCACGCCCTCACCGCGAGACGTATTTTCCCATATCGTCGCCAGCCGGCTGTCGCTCAACAACACCGGTGAGCATGGCTCATACTGTTCGGTTAACCATTGCCGCAGCTCAAAGATCAACTCTCCCGCACTCTCCGGTCCCAATTGCACGACGAGCCCAGAAAAGTCATCCAACTCCAAAATCTCCAGAGTTACCGGCCGCCGACTCTGCCGGGCATGCTGGATTGCCTTCGCGACCTGAGCCTCGAGCGCCGGCTCGTAGCCCACTTCGTCAATCGTCGTTGTTCGTTGCCCCACCTTGGTCGAAAAGCCTCGCGCATCAGGAAACGCCGTGTCTTCGTCGTTGCCGCAGGGGGTTCGTTCGCTGCGAGCGCTCCGAGCCACCTCGGCGCGCAAATCCTCGGTCAAATGAAGTAAATCGACCTCATCATTGCGGCGCTTTGGGTCAGCAGCCGCAGAAAGACATTCACCCGCCAACCTCTCGTGCGCTTCCACGAGCAATTCGACGCAACTGCGACCATCGGGGAGAGCAAGCGACCACGCCTCGGCCATCTCGCTCACACGCTCCTCCACTGCAGCGACAATTGGCTGCAGCTTTTCATAGTTGAGGCCACAATAACGCGGTCCCACCGCGAGCAACTCGCTCAAGCTATGTCCATACGGCCGCTCGATCACCTGACTGAGCAGATGCGCCAAATGAAGTATCCGCGGTAGCTGCGCCTCGCGCTCGGTCAGTTCGGCAATCCGATTTTCGTCCGGGGGCACCGAGATCGCGGCGCAAAAATCCGCAGGCAGGCCCCAGTGTGACAGCAGTCGGCCCGACAAAACCAGGTGATCGAAGCCCAGCGTGTCGAGCTCGCACTCGAGCAGCGAGCGGCCGTGCGTCTGCGCATGGTTCATCAACTGCGGATACGACGAGCCCAACTCTTTGAGCAGCACCAAGGCGCCAATGTCCTGAACCAATCCCGCCAAAAACGCTTCTTCGCCCGGCATGTGCCAACATTGTTCGCATAACTCCCGCGCCGCCAACGCCTTCGTGAGCGCTTGCCGCCAATAGCTGGCCAGCACTTCCGTTTCCAAGCCGGCCAACAACTCCTTGGGCAAGCTGAAGCCCAATACGAGCATCTTCAGCGGTCGAATGCCCAGCAGCGTCAGCGCCTGATTGAGATCCGTCACCTGCCGGGTTGCGCCAAATAGCGAGCTGTTAGCCACTCGCAGAATTCGCGCCGCCAACGCCGGATCGGTTTCCAGACATTTTTTGATGGCCCGAGGATCGATCTGCGGCTGATCCGTCAGGCGTAGGATTTCCGCCGCAACCGCCGGCAGCGAATAGAGCTGCCCGGCGCGCTCCAAGAACTGCTGTACCAGGCCGACCGTTTCTGTCCCCGCTTCTGCCACTGTCCTCATGCGCGAGCCCTCTTAGGAAAACATAGCTCACGCGAGTTCTGGCCAATGTGACAGGTGCGACGACGTCTAGCTTGCCATTGATGTACTAAGCTTGCTCGACGTGTCCTGCCACGATCCATTGGCCGTGCTGCCGAAAAAGCTGACTGCGCCAATGCACACGCCGATGATCAATGCCAACATCACGGCATACTCGACAGCAGTCGCTCCGCTCTCATCGCGCCAAAATGTCCAACAGGTATTCATGACAGCTCTCCTCGTGCCAAACGCGCCGGCGAATTGCCTGCTTGTGAGGCAACTCGCCGTACAACCCGCGCTCACGCAGCCGTTCTTTCTTGGGCTGCGCTATTGGCCGTCATGAAACCCTAGTTCGCAAATCCGGTTTTGGCAAATGCGGCTTTTTCCAGGGAAATCATGAGGTTATTGGTGATTATCTGCTCAGGTCGAATAAACCCACCGGCCCAAGATCAATGCGGGAATTAGCAGAGCGGCAATCGCAACCCCGGCGCTGGGCCCACTCACCGCGACGGCCATCGTGGCGTCCAGCCAAATCAGCGACAGAATGCTGAGTTTTACAGCGGACTGCACTTTTTCCGGCACCGGATCGAGCGCCGCTACCGTTCCGCGGCGAGCAACGCCGAACATGAGCAGCGCGAGCAACAGCCAATAGATATGTGGGCCGCCCCGCGTAGGGACATAGAGCAGGCTCGAGCCCAGCACGGCGACACCAGCCAGCATGACTGCCAACGACGCAAAGAGCGCGGCGCTCTTACTCATTCCGGTCTCGGATCGGGAGAACCACGTCACGCCGGCGATGTAGACTCCGATTCCCGCCGCCGCGAGCAATTCGCCGGGGCCAAAGCCGAGGAGGATGCCGTCGGCTCGCGGTTCCCCCGCGGTCATGCCCATCAGAATGTTGAAGAACCGGCAGCTCCCCATCACGAGCGGCCCGACTGGCGTGCTTTTGGCGAAACTGTCGTACGCGAGGATGCAGCCGGTCAGCGCCGCGGTAATCAACGCGCCGCGCCACGGCATTGCATCGGGCGCTTCCCGCAATAGCCCTGAGATGCAACCCAGAAATAGCCCGAGCGACAGCAATTTCCCCGCCACCAGAATCGCCCAATAAAACGAAACCCGACCCGAAGGCAACGGTCGATACGGCCGCTCGCGCAAATCGATTTGGAAATCGAACAAGTCGTTGAACATGATGCCGGCGGTGTAGAGCGCTGCCGACGCCACGATTAAAAAGCCGAACAAGAGCGGCGCATCCACCGCGTGCCGCACGAACAGATAGCCCATCGATACGTCGGCGATTGCCGTAAAGACGTTCGGCAGCCGCATCAGCCGCAGCCAGGGCAATATGCCCCCGCGATTCCTCGGCGCTGCGGCTTCGGATTCGCTTGCCGGCTCGAACTCAGGACGAAGAGGCGACGACATGGATCGCGAGTATTGGTAGGTCCTGCCGGCCGGACGAGATTAGCGACGCCACCGCAAGAGCCGGGAGCTGATCGCTCCCGGCGGCCCGTCGATGGAAAAGAATTTACGATCCAAATTCTGATAGGAATTGGACGAGCAGGTTAGTAGCGGCGCGAGCCGCGATCGCCGCGATCGCCGTAACCGCCCCCGCCACCGCCGTAACCGCCGCCTCCGCCACCATACCCACCACCAC
>DASXLL010000323.1:0-25662 GCA_036496265.1 Pirellulaceae bacterium
GCGTCGGTGAGATCCGTGAGATAGGCCTTTCGCGAAGTGGCTTCCATGCCGGCACTCCTAAAACAAGGGACAAGGGAATCCCTGAATCTACGAGGAATGGCGAAACTGCGTCGAGATCACTTCTCGGATAGGCTCTAACAAAACGACGAGCGGAAAGCGTCGGCCTCCCGATTGCGCACCGGCATCGCGTCAGCGCTGCGATCTGACGATCAACAAGATCACCATCCGCCGAGTACTGGACCATCTTCGGCGCGGGTCTCCCGACCCCGCTGCTCTCCCGACTGAAGGTCCCCCGCGGCAGTCCAAACACCATCCGAACGAACCGGTCTGTATATTTGGGTACACTGAACGCCAGCTGGCAGCTTGCCGACCGCATATTGCGGCCGCCACCACCGGCTAGTCCAATGACCGGCGACGATTTGAACGCCATTTTTTCGTTCAGGACCACGACCATGCCTTCCCTAGCCAATCTTGGGCGCAACGTGCTCGCCCTCGTAATCGCTGCGTCTTCCATAATCGCCCTTCATCCCTCGGCCAATGCCGCCGACGCCAAACACCCGAACGTTCTCTTTCTCATCGCCGATGATCTCAACAACCTCCTCGGCTGCTATGGCGACTCGCGGGCCAAAACACCGAACATCGACCGCCTCGCTGCCCGCGGCGTCCGCTTCGATCGAGCCTATTGCTCGTTCCCGCTCTGCGGACCCAGCCGCAATTCGTTTCTGACGGGTCTTTATCCGAACACGACCGGTATTCTCGCCAACGCACAAATCTTCCGGCAGACGATTCCTTCGCAGCAAAGCATGCCGCAGGCCTTTCGCAACTCTGGCTACTTTGCCGGCCGCATCGGCAAGCTCTATCACTACAACGTACCCAAATCCATTGGCACCAACGGCCACGACGATCCCGGCTCGTGGGAACTGGAGCTGAATCCGGCCGGCGTCGATCGTCTCGAAGAAGAGCCGCAGATTTTCACGCTGCTTCCGAATCAATTCGGCGGCACGCTGAGCTGGTTTGCTTCGCCGAAGCCCGACGAGCAGCACACCGACGGCCTCGAAGCCCTCGACGCCGAGTGGGTGCTCGAGCGCTGCGCCAAACGCAAAGACCGCCCGTTCTTTCTCGCGGTCGGTTTCTTCCGTCCTCATACTCCGTATGTAGCTCCGAAAAAGTATTTTGGTTGGTATCCGGAGCGCGAGATGCCTGTCGTGCAAGGCGTGAAGGAAGACCAGGCCGACATGCCGGCGGCGGCGCTGATGAGTTACAAGAAGGAGCAGGACAAGCTGACGGATGATTTGCGGCGTCAGGCGCTGCAAGCCTATTACGCGAGCATCAGCTTTATGGATGCCCAGGTGGGACGAGTGGTCGATGCGCTCGATAGGCTCGGCTTGTCTGAGAACACCATTGTCGTGTTTACGAGTGATCATGGCTATCACGTGGGCGAGCATGGGCTGTGGCAGAAGATGAGTTTGTTTGAAGAAAGTTCGCGCGTGCCCCTGCTGATCGTCGCGCCGGGGTTGTCGAAGAACGCGGCCGCCAAAACGCCCATTAGCCAGGTCGATCTGTTCCCCACGCTGGCGGAGCTTGCTGGCGTCAAAACACCCGACAATCTGCAAGGCCAAAGTCTTGTACCTATCCTTAAAGACACCAGCGCCACGGGTCGCGGCTGGGCGATCACCCAAGTCATGCGCGGCGGCGGCCTCAATCGCGCCACCATCACGTCCGACGTCGGCTCCCAAGGCCGTAATTTCTTCGGCTACACGCTGCGCACGCCCCGCTGGCGGTACACGGCGTGGGACGAAGGCAAGGAAGGTCGCGAGCTCTACGACCACGACGCCGACCCGCGCGAGCTCACCAATCTCGCCGCTCCCGACAACAAAGACGCCGCCAAGCACGCCAAAACCATCGCCGACCTTTCCGCACAGCTCAAGGTTGCTATCAAAACGACATTCCCGCCTTCCGGCGAAACTCCCAAAATCCAACCCGGCCTCTGGTCGCCGAATTTGACAGAGCCGTAAGCGAATATTCTGACGAACGCTTGAATGTCGTGCCCAAAGCCGGGATGATATCGGTCGCAAACCCGCCTGGCCCTCAACCGCACTCGGAGAACTCGATGACTCGCGCCCTATTACCGCTGCTTTTGATCTTTGGTGTCGTCGCGACTGCCGCGGTTGCTCAAGGCAAGAAGAAAAGTGGCCCGCCCAAGATGCCCGAGATCGTCGGCAAATGGATCGGGGATTGGGGACCGTATGATCCGGCGAAGGGAGTGGCGATCGATAAGGCGAAGTGCAAGCAACTCGATTGCAGCGTCGTGTTGAAGGACGACGGCGGCGCCAAGGTTTGGGAGGCGACGTTCGAAGGCGAATGTGGCCGGCCATATAAGTACACGATCAAAATGGAAGGCAAGCAGGCGGGGGAAACCGTCATGTTCAAAGGCACCGTCGATCTGGGCGAGCAAGACGGCGGTGTTTATGACTGGATCGGCCGTGCGAACGACGACGAGTTCGCGGGGTTCTACACGAGCTCGCACCACGTGGGTGTGTTTCGGCTGGCCAAGGCCAAGGCCAAGGCGAAAGAGGCGGCTAGCGAGTAGTTGGAATTAGTCGGTGAAATAAAACATCATTCCCTCGCTTACGCTTCGGGTTAAAGTAAAGCACCAAACCCTCGCTTGCGCTTCGGGTTAGTAGAAGTGACGCACCATGCCCTCGCTTACGCTGCGGGTTAGTGTTTCCTGGCCACGATCATCGTCTCGCGCATTTCGACGGAGTTGTGCGTAAAGCAGGGGCGTTCGCCGTATTTGGTGACTTGGACATCGCTGAAGCCTGCTGTTTGCAAATCGGCGACTAGCTCGTCCTTCGTCGGCACGTGCGTGACGTAGGAAGCTGGACCGGGTAGCGTGCCGTGCGCCAGCGATAACGATTGCGTGCCGGTTAACATGTGCAGCGATGTGCTGCCGCCGCTGCGCAGGATGCGAAGGACTTCGCTGAGGAATTGGCGGCGCGATTCGGCGGTATGCGGCTGATTGAATGAGCCACGCAACTGCACTTCGTCGGTCGATTCATCGAGGGCGACGATTTTTTCTGGCAGCGACTTGCCGAGTTGGTGCTGCCAAATCGCTTTTGCTGGTTCGTTCCTGTTTCGGCCTAACTGCGAGTGGACGGCGGATTCCGGGAGCAAGTTTGCTCCCGGCTGTTGGGTTAGTGGGATTGTTTTTGCCGGCAAGTCATGGTCGGCTTGGCCCATGCCGCGATGATCGAGGTCTTCTTCGAGAACGTAGATTTCCCAGAGGTTATTGTCGGGGTCGCGGACCCAGAATTTGGTCTGCCGCGCGTAACAGCATTCGACGCCTTCTTCTCGCTGCGTCGTGATGCCGGCCATTTCGAGCCGCCGCTGCCATTCGACGAGTTCTGCGGAGTCGCCGAGCCGAAACCCGAGATGGTTCAGGGCACCGCTGGTCGTTGGTGCGTGCGGTTCTAGCGAGAGGACGACGGGCGGTTCGTCGAGTTCGAACTTGGCATAGTCGGGCCGGCACTTGGCGGCGTCGCGGCCGAAGAGCGATTGGAAGAACTCAACACTTTTGTCGAGATCGGCAACGTTGAGGGAGAGATGAAATTTGACGGTGGACGGAGCGGCGATTGCGGACATGCGGTCAATCTCCAGCGACAGCGGGTTCAGCAACGAAAGAACGATTTTCAGCAGTTGCGGTTTTGGCTTGTGGAAGCGGCGTAACGGCCACGGCGAGGCAGAGAACGCCGACAGCCGCGGCTAACCAGTATAAGAGCCCCACGTACGACCCGGTGCGAGCATGCCACTCCGCCATGAGTTGCGGTCCGGCTGCAGAGGCAAAGACCGTCAGCATCTGCGCCACGCCTTGAATGCGGCCGAGGTTGGCCTGGCCGTATAGCCGACCCCAGACGGTGAAGAAGACCACCGTCACGACACCGCCGCTGGCACCCATGCCGATGGCATATAAGACCAATTGCCAGTGCTGCGTTACCTGCGGCAATAGGGCGAGCGAAATGGCCAGCACGACGAGCGCGGCCGCCGTCACGGTGCGCAGGAACCGTCCGCGAGCCAACCAGCCGCCGATAAAGTTGGCCGCCATGCCGACGAAGGCACCGATCTTGGCGACTTCGTAGAAGGCGTTGGGAGGAAAGCCGCGCTCGGTCAGCAGCGATTCGTTGAATAGGGATGTGCCGGCGGCAATGAGGCCGTAGATCGAGGTTGCCAGGCCGAAGACCCAGAAGGCGGGGGTCGAAACTGCTTCGAGCAGGGTCGAATCGTTTGTGCTATTGGTGGGCGCAGCCCACCCTACGAGAGAACCGTCGCGGACGAGCAGCCAAGTGAGGGGGGCGACGAGGGCGAGCAGGGTCCAGCCCATGCTGGACCAGACGGTTGTCCACGGCAGCTCATGCAAATTGCGATAGACGCCGAAGGCGGTCATGAAGCCGATGGCGACGAGCACCGAATAGGCACCCATCGCGACGCTGAGCTTTTGGCGAAACCATTTGCCGACGAGCGTTAAGCTGACAACCGACAAGGCGCTTTGGCCGAGGCCGCGCGTCAGAGTGAGCAGGACGAAGAATGGTAGCCAGCCGCTGACGTGGCACATGGACAGGACCGTTGCTCCGAGCAGGACGACTACGCCGAACATAACGCGCCGTGAGCCGAAGCGATCGATCAGGGGGCCGGTGGCCAGGCAGAAGAGCGCCCCGATTAGCGTGGCCCAGAAGTTCATGCGCCCGAAAGCGACGCGGTCGAACGATAGTCGCGGATCGGCCAGCAGACGCTCGGTGATCATTCCGAGGCCATGGGTGCGGCCGGGGAGCGTGGCGATCATGCCAAGGGCGGCTAGGGGGACCATGAGCCAACCGTAAAGCGGCTCGAGTTGACCAGCAGAAGACGGAAGCCGTTGACCGTCTGGCTCGCGCGGCGACTGGTATGGATTAGTCATCGATTTACTCACCTACTCACAGACGGCTCAGCAGGAGCTTCGCCCTCCCAAGGGCTTCGGGACCAGGTTTGGTCCCGGCTAGTCGTACTCATTTGAACCAGACTCCGGTTTTGCCGTATTCGGCGTATTTTTTGATGAGCCAGTCGTGGAATTGGCGATAGTGGGCGTCGCGTTGATCGCCGCCGTCGCGGCTGGCGTTGTAGCTTAAGTAAAGCTGTCGCCGCCAGCGATTGCTGAGGTTGGGGGCGGAGCGATGGGGCGTGAAGCCGCCGAACATGGCGATGTCGCCGGGGGCGAGATCGAGGACGACGCCGCGGGACTCGTTGATGGATTCTGCCGGCAAATGGTGATAGTCGCCGTCTTTGGGCGATAAGTAACCTTGCTTGTGATAGCCCGGAAAGACTTCGGTTGCGCCGTTATTGGCGGCGGTGGGGTCGATGGCGACGATGACGGTGATAAAGGTCTCGGGAAACTCTTTCCAACTGATGTAGTCCTGGTGCAACTGATAGCCGGTGGCGCCTGGTGGCTTGAAAATCAGCTTGTCCTTAAACAAATGCGCTTCGTCGTCGTAAATCGCGCAGAGGACGTCGAGGATGCGGCGGTTGTAGGCGAAATACTGACAAACTGGGCCGATGTCGATTACGGGATCGAAGCAGTCGAACCGGCATTCCTTTGTTTCGGCGTGGTCTTGCCAGCGGCAGCGAATGTTTTGCGTGTCGATCAGCTCGCGGCGATTGAAGAGGGTCTCGCATTCGGCCGCAAGGGCCGCAATTTCGTCGGCGGAGAAGACATTGCGGACGATCAAAAAACCATTCTCGTGATAAAAGCGAGTGTGCTCAGCCGAAATGGAGCCCAGCGGCGGCGCGGCAACCGACATACCTTCCTCGCAGCGAAAAAGCATGACTCTGACGTTCGAAGCAACGTCAGAATTTTAGTCCGCCGAGAAGAGCGGCGAAAGCAGCGGAGTGGGACGCCGACTGGGCCGTGTTATGCTTCGCGAAACACAGCCACGCGACCGCCGCACTGAGGCGACGCAAACACTGGCGAGACGCTCGTGCCACCCGACGTCGATCGGCTCAGCAGGAGCTTCGCCCTCCCAAGGATGGGCTAGAATGAATACAAGATGTTCGCCCGCGTGTTGAAGGGCGCGCCTTGGAAAATCTGGAGTGAGCTGGCCGAGCTGGTCGCGTACTGGACGTCGAAAATGTTTTCCAGATACACGGTGGCAGTCATGCGACCGCGCGTGTAGAAAAGGCCGGCGTCCCAGCGATCAAATCCTGGAAGGGTGAGCGTGTTGGCCAGATCGGCCGCTCGCTGGCCGGCATAGACCAAGCCTAGCGCCGCGCCCACGATCCGATCGTCGTCCTGGATGATGTTGTAGCGCGACCAGAAGTTGGCCGTGTTGAACGGCACGTTGCGGGCATTCTGGCCGTTGAAGCCGAGGTTCGAATCGAACAAGCGAGCGTCGGTATAAGTGTAGTTCGCAGTGGCGCTCCAGCGCTCGGTGATGTTGCCGACGAGATTCAGCTCCGCGCCGCGGCTTTTGACCTCGCCAACTTGGACAAGAATTCCGGCACCCGTGTTGAACTCATCGTTGCGGCGGGAAATGTCAAACAGGGCTCCATTGAGCGAAAGGTTGTCCAAGAGCTGCGTTTTGACGCCAATTTCGTGGCCTTGGCCAAGAATGGGCTTGAGCGGATTGGGGTTGAGATAAATGCCGCCGCCAGGCGGCGTGAACGACTGGCTGTAGTTGTAGTACAGCGACATGGATTGGTCGGCAAACGGCAGGTAGACCAGGCCGCCACGCGGTGTGAAGTAGGTGAAGTCTTGCGTGGGGTTCGGTGCGGTGACCCCATTGATCGTGCGGTCGAACGTTTGAGTGAGCGTGTCGTACCGCATGCCGGCGACGGCCTTGAACGTGGGAGTGAGATCGATGAAATCCTGCATGTAGCCGCCGACGCGCTGTTGCCGGAAGACGGGAAACTGGGAATTGAGGATGGGCAACTGGGGCGTTGGGCTGTTGTAGTTGGGCGTAACGGCATTAAACGGGACGGGATTGATGAAAAAGGGCGGAGGCGCGGGTGTCGCGATCGCATTGAGGTTGTATGCGGAATTGGAGTCGAAATAGACGTATTCCATGCCGGTTATGGCGGTGTGATGCAGGCCGCCGGTGTCGAATTCGCCGGCCAGGTTGGCGATCATCGATTGCGACTGCTCGTTCTCCGACAAAATCTGCTGCACGCCTCGCGCGAAGAACGGCCCCCCAAGCGGTGAAAGGGCGAACGTTTGTTGGCCGGGGAATTGATAAAAGAGCGAGTTGCCGCCGATGGTGCCGACCCAGCCGTTGTTGAACTCGTGCGTGAGCAAGAGTTGCTGCCGAAATTCTTGGGCGCGGATGCCGTCTTGTCCCGGCAGACCGATGAAGCGGTTGGGCGGCAGCGCCAGCGGATTGCCGTTGACGGCCGGAGTACCGGCGAAGCCCTGGGTGTTGTTTTTGTGCCATTCGCCCATCCAGGTGAGCGTGGTGTCGTCGTCAATCAGCCAGGTTAGTGTCGGCGTTACGTCGGTGCGGTTGAGATAGCCGAAATCGACAAAGTTTTGACGATCCTCCTGAGCGACATTGACGCGGGCGATGACGTTGCCCGACTGGGTCACGTTACTGTTGGCGTCCACTGTCCAGCGCTGTTCCTGGAACGAGCCAAAAGTAAATCCACCGACGGCAAAGGGATTATTCACCTGCGCCGTTTTCGTGACCACGTTTACGATGCCGGCCGGATCGCCGGAGCCGTAGATGAACGACGCCGGGCCTTTGAGGATTTCGATGCGGTCGATGTTCTGGGGATCGCGCGCTACGTAGGTTGGGTCAAGAAAGCCATTCTTGCGAAAATTGCGGCTGCCGACTTCCAGGCCGCGGATGAACAAACGATCCGGGAAAAGTCCGTCGCCGAGAATCCCAACACCGCCCACGTTGCGGAGCATGTCGGTGAACCTCAACGCGACCTGATCGTTGATCATGGCGCGCGTAATGGTGCTGACGGTCGCCGGGTTGGAGACGTCGGGAATGGCGATGATCGTGCCGGTTACGGAGGTGGGCGCGCGATAGCCTTGGGCCGGGGCGTTGCTGAAGATCGTGCCGTCGAGAATGGTGCCGGTGAGGCCGGTGTCTTCGGGTTGGAAGTAGGTCGGCGTGGGCTGGTTGCCCTCAATGCGGACGGGCGGCAGCGTGGGGACTTCGCCGGGCGGCTGCGTTTCCTGGGCGCTCGCGGCGACGGCGAAGTTAAGAGCTCCTGCTAGCAGCAACCCAATCCAACGACGATGGTGATGAACAAGTGGCATACTGTGGACGGCCTGGGTAGATGTCCATTCCTAGTGCCTATGCGCACTGTGCCGACAAAGCCGGCTAGGCGCGGCATTACCTTCGTCATCGTCGGCGCAACGCTACCTCAAACAGGCGACGTTCGCAGAAACGTCAGAATGTCCCGGCCGCGTTATGTCATTTCGGTAAGCTGTGCCGCGTGGAAAAAGAATCGCGGTGCTAGCGACGGCGCAAGAAGAAATCGAAGGGCACACGGACCATACTTTCGACGCCAACGCCGCCGCGGCGGGCCGGTTCAAACCGCCAAGTTTTGATGGCGATTCGCACGGCATCGTCGAGAATCTCGTGGCCCGAAGTTTCGACGATGGCCGATTTTACGCTGCCGTCAGCCGCGATGTGGAACCGAACATGGACGATCCCCTCAATTCCGGCCGACAACGCCGCGGGTGGATAACTGGGCGAGGGATTGAGTGGACCCCCACGTGCGAAGGAGTCAAAATCGCCGCCGACTCGGCCTCTGGCTCCGCCGTTGCCGGCACCCTGCGTATTTCCGGTTCCCAAGCCATCCTGGCCGCGGCCGTTGGACACCTGCACGGGCGGCAATTCGACTTCGGCTTCGTCGACTGTTGGCGCGGCGGCGATGCTTCGCAAAACCGGCAGGTTCGAGGGCTTCTCCAATGGTTCGGTGGGAGTAGATTCGGGCGGAGAGTGTTCCTGTTTGCGTTCGATTTCGGTGCTGGTCGGTTTTGGTTGCGATTCAATTTGCTCGGTCGCCGTTGAGCGGGTGGTTGCGGCGGTCTGCGGTTCTGCTTGTTCTTGCTTGGTCGTTTTTGTTTCAGATACTGCAGTCGTTTCGATAGTTGTCTCGCCGCTCTGCGCTTTTTCCGGCAAGTCGACAACAATGGCTGCTCCTGCCACAGTTGGTGCGACAGCAATGTTGCGAGCGACCTGTAACTCCGGCGGATCGTCCGTCGGTTCCGTCGGCTCGGGAACAGCGGCTTCCTGTTTGCGCTCGATTTCTCTGTTTGTCGATTCGGATTTCGACCGAAGCTCCTCGGTTAAAGTTGGTGGAGTGGTCGCGGCTACGAATTCTTCTGTGCGTTCTTGTCTGGAGACCTTGATGGCAGACACGGTGGGAGTTTCGGCCTTCACTTCGCTTTCCTGAGCCCGCGCCGCCAGCAGCGAGAAATTTGGCGCTTGATAATCGGGCGCCTCCGCCGCGGCTGAAATCGCGGGCATCTCGACATAGAAAACCGCGCTTGTCGCCGCGCCGCCGGTGCTGCCGATCGGGGCCCATTCGGCACCAGTGCCTCCGTTGCCGCTTTGCATCGAAAACGAGGCGCCAATATCGCCCGGCACCCACATCGCTAGGCCGCCCAAAACAGCGGCGTGCGTCAGCGCGCTAATCGCATACGAGACCGCCACGCGCGAGGGTTGCGCTCGGAGCGCACGGAAACAGACGCGAGCGAGAGCGGCGAATCGATTGGTCAGAAAGGCGGTTACCACGGCACTCTCTTATAAACCAATTCTCGCACGAGCGTTAGATCGTCGCGCTTTTTCGCCCCTTTTCGTGAGCCGCCATACATAAAGGGCTCGTTCGCCCGTTACAATAAGTCCGGATTGACTCGTCTGTGTTTTCGCTGTCTCGGGGGTCGGCTGAATCTGGCTAGTCGTATTTATGAAGGATGCATTGTCATCGAAGGAATGTGCCGACCGACTGAAAGCCCTCGCGGATGAGGACCGCCTCAAGATCGTGCAGGTCTTGAGGTCCGGACCCAAGAACGTCGGCGAAATCGCAGCCGAGCTCGGGCAAGAAATCACCAACGTTTCGCACCATCTGCAGATTCTCAAGCGAGAAGAGATCGTGCAGACGGAAAAGCAGGGGCGCTTCGTCGTTTATCGGCTGCATCCAGACGTGTTTGCAGACACGCGCTCGCGCAGCGACAGGAACTCGACGAGCGACTGCCTCGACCTGGGCTGCTGCAAGCTGGAGCTGCCGAAGTAGCCGAACAGAATAGGGCGGAAACCCCGCAGCGGAGGATTACCGGGAGGGTTACGCCTACCGCTCGCCAATTGCTCGACGGACTTAGCCAGCTATTTCTGGGCGTATTCTACTTTCGTCGGCTTGATGTACTTCTTTCCGTTGCGTTCTTCCACGGCGCCGGTTACGGTTCCTTCCTTTTCGGATCCGCCACAGATTGGCTCGTGGTATTCTTCGCCGGCACCTTTGTCATCGAACAGATAGGTTGCGAGCTTGTCGCCTTCTTTGACTTGAATGGCTGTCGTGCATTCTGAAGTTTGCTTCAGATTGCATTTGGCACAGAGAATCTTTCCTTTGAGCGTGACATCCTTGGCTTTGTCATCCGCAACGACCGTGAAGGCCACCAAGGCAATTGCCAACGACAAACCGGCGAGTGATAGAAACGACTTCATGATTCAACCTCCAGAAAAGGCGTTAACGAAGCCGACGTTTGGAACGTGTCAGTGACCCCAACGGGACTCGAATTAGATCGCGGAACGCCAGTTGAATACCTTGGTTCCACGCCAACCAGCACCGTGGGTGGCACCAAAAAACCGGCCGATTCTATTTTACACAACAGCAGCATGGCGTCGATGCTGGGCTGCGTCAGTGAGCTATCGTCGGCGCTGGCTGCCCCCAAAGGCGCAGCCGACCGCCTGGTAGCGGCGTGCCGGCCCGTGCAAAAGATTCTTGAAAAATCTGGCGGGGCACCACTGACGCCGGAAGTGTGGTCCGAATTCGTCGCTGCTCTTACAGCCGCCGACGCCAGCGACGCAACGCTGCCAGATTCTCCGCAAATGCACCAGCCGATTCACTAGGCAAAAGACGGCTGTTTTTGGCACTGCTCACCACGGGTGGTAAACGCCGCGGGTTACCACTGGTGATAACTTTTTGTCCATGCGTGGACGTTCGTTTCCGAAGCTGCGGAACTTACCACTAATGTTAGTCCGTAAGTCATTGTCATATAAGGACTTAAGGATTGTTGACACAGGCGCATGTTGCTGCGTATTTTGGTCCGAACCCGTGGCAATTCGCCACGATTAGCAATCAATAACGAGGCAAAAAATGATCGCGCCTGCCCCTGCAAATAATGCGTCGATGGAACCGCTGTTCGACAAAAAAAGCGCTGCGGCCTTTCTCGGCTGCGGAATCAGAACGCTGGACAAGATGACGGCTGATGGCGTCGTCACTGCCGTCAAACTTGGCTGGCTTGTCCGCTTCGACCCTTCCGACTTGCGGGCACTGGTCGAGTCCCGGAAGTCCGGGAAGCGCCGGCCGAAAGCGAAACAGCGCCGCAAGCGTGCAGTCGCTGCCTAACCCGTCCCCGACGCCAGCCCGGCCGCCGCGTTGAAACCTACCCTGCAACGCGGATACGTCGGACAGGCGTCGATTCACCAACAAAAAACGCCCGGCACCCCGTGACCAAGCGGGAACCGGGCGTGAAGCCTTATGAACACTCAGGGTAACAAAAGCGCCGCCGCGGTTCAATCCGCGGACGCCAAAAACGATCCTCAAGGCAAACTCGATTTTGCCCGCAGTGAACAGCTTGCGATGCTTCGCGAAGCGATCTTGGAACCTGTCGAGATTCAGGAAGCGCAGGCCCCCAGACGGGTAATGCCGAAGACGATGAAAACAGTTCTGCGCACGCTCGATGACCATGCTGGCGGCCGGGACAAAGGTTGCTGGGCAAGTCTGGATACGATCGCGCGTGAGACAGGGCTTAGTCGCCGGCAAGTTGTTCGCGTCCTGGCTGCTCTGGAATCGCTGAGCCTGATTTGTGTCGAGACGCCATCACGCCGTGGAGTTACCGGCGTGACCAGCACCTACACCATCGTCTGGAACGAACTGAATCTGCTGACAAAGGCCCGGACAAACCAAAGTGCCCAGGGGTCACGTCATAGTGCCCAGGGGTCACGTCATAGTGCCCAGGGGGCACCCGAAGCGCCAAAGGAAGCGCCCCAAGAAGTATTTGGTCAAAGGCTTGACCACAAACCACGGAAGGTGGACTGCGAAGCGTGGGAACGACGGACGTTCGAGTTTTTGACCGACCTGAAGTTGGCCTACTCTCAAGAATCCATCGACGTGCGGATGGTCGCGCAGGTGGCCTGGCTGGTCGAAGCTGGCCACGAAATTCTGCCCCAGGTGCGCGACGCGATTCGCGGCGCGACGATGACCGAACAACCGCCGACAAACCGGATGCGGTATTTCCGGGGCTGCCTTAACGACAAGCTGGGCGGCAAAGAGCGTGTCACCCGTCTGCTGCGTTACGTGGCACCACCGCGTAGTAAGTGCCAAGCGGTGCTTCCTCAGCGGGAAACGCTGGCGCGCGACGAGTCCGGGGAGCTTGCCAATGTCGAATAACACCGACCAACGCGACAGCCGCCCACGGTTCGCCGTGTACGTCGCATTCGAGAATAGCAAGACGGACCACACCGGCCGCCAACGGCTAAACGCATTGCTGAAATCTTTTCGGCGGTTGGGTGCGGAGGTTTTGAGCTTTGAGGACTTGAACGCGCGCCGTGCATTGGGCCGGCCGCCGACTGGGCCTGCAAATCCCCAAGCATCGTAGCGAGTGTTCGGATCAACAGATGACCACTAACCCGAAGGGAACCAGATATGAGCAGCAAAGACATGAGAAACCCGGCCAACGCCCCCGTGCGTACCGCCAGTGAGGCCGCGCCCGTTACCACTTGCGATAACCAGCCGAGCAGCCAGCCGAGCAACCAGCCGGCCAACCAAGTGAGCAGCCAGCCGGCCAATGGAGCGACCGACGCCGCCGATGGCGAACCCGTGACCCGCGCGGAATTCGCGTTGTTGGTAAAGCTCATGGAACGCCTTGTGGACAACTCGGAAGGCAACAGCAAGTCGGTGTCTCTGCTGACTGAAATGCGCGACGGTTTGGACCGCCGCAAGGTCATCGAGAAAGGGCTTGCGGAGGTGAAGGAACGCACGGCGCAAATTGTCCAGGGCGTCATGGATGGTGAACGCGCGCTGGCCGAAGGCGAGCGACAGTTTCTGGTCACGCTGTCTGACGAGCCAAATATGTGCCGCGTGGTGGGTTCCACCGATGAAGTAAACGCAATCGTCCGTTGGGAGCGCTTCATGGGAATTCGCAAGGTCTTCGACCCCGACCGTTCCCCGCAGGCACGCGAACTGTCGCCGGCTGAGGCCGAGGTTGAAATCAACGCGCTGAATCTGGCGAGCACGCCGAAAGCGCGTTGCGACCGTGGCCGCGAAATGCTGGGCATGCCCGAACTGTCGAAAACGGTTCACGTTGGCTTGCCCGCACTGTAGTCCGCTGAATCCCCTGCGGTCTTACCACTAACGAGAGGATTGAACATGCAAGTGAAAACCAAAGCCCGCCGAGCTATCGAGCGGGCGATTACTGGCGGCAGCGTTGACGCCGCCGCGGGGGTGATTCGCAACGTCAAAGTCGTGGGCCTGCAAAGCCGCAACACCGGACGGGTGCTGGGGCTTTCGTTCAACGAATTCGGCGAAGCGGTGAACAAGCCGTATAGCTACGATGCTGCAGCGCTCCGCGCTGCGGTGCCGCTGTACGAATCGGCCCGCGTGTTTTGCAACCACCGCGACTTCAACATCGACGGCAATGGTGCCCGCGTGATGTCCAGCCAGCGCGACACGGGGAACCTGCTTGGCTGGCTCGATAACGTCCGCTTCGTCGGTGGCGACGGAATTCGCGCCGACCTGCATGTTCTCACGTCCGCACCGTTTGGTGCGTCGCTGATGGAACTGGCCGCCAAAAATCCCGATGCCGTCTGCCTGTCGCATGAGGCGCTGTTTTCGGACGTGCAGGTGAAGGGCGGCCGTATCGTTCTCGGCAGCATCGACCGCGTGGAGGCCGTTGCCATTTGCGCCGATCAAGGCGGCACGACGAACGGGCTGTTTGAAAACGATGCCGGCAGCTTCGTCGATTCACGCACGCTGCCAAAGGCGACACCGGACGCCGGACCCGATGGCTACCGTGCATCGCCTGGTGACCCGCCCAAGAGTGTCAGCGACAAGACGGACATGATGCTGGCGGTGGCCGCGATTTTCGATGACGAGCATTCCACAACAGCCAGTTGCCTGAAGGCCCTGTCCCAACTGGTTGACGAATGGGAACGGTCGGCACCGGCCGCGGAGTCATTGGCCCGCCAGGGCCACCACGTCGCCGCACGGTTCGCCCGTCCCGGTTCGTTGGTGGAATCGTTCAAGCGGCCGCCGCAACAGCCCGCGCCGCATAGCAAGGCTGCCCAGGAGTTTCGGAAGCCCGGCAGCATGGTCGAATCTTTCCGCAAACCGGGGAACTAACCGTGGCCAAGACTACAAAAAGCTACAAGCGGCTACAACTTACGTTGCCGCAGTTGAACGCCATCGACGCCCTGGTGGCCGGCAAATCCGACATGGAAGTTGCCGGCATTGTGGGGGTTCACAGGGTCACAGTTTCCAAGTGGCGGCTGTATGACCCCTATTTCCAGGCCGAATTGAACGCGCGACGGCGCGCCCTATGGGGTGATGCTGCCGAGCGGTTGCGGGCGCTGCTGCCCAAGGCCATCGACACGCTTGAAGCGGAACTGTCCGGTGACAAACGACTTGCGGCGGCGCTGCAGGTTATTCGGCTTACGGGCCTGAACGAAAACCGCTTTGAGCCAGGCGGGACGGACGCGTCCGCGATCATAGAGTCGCGCGTAGGCGAGCGGGCGGACGAAATTTTTGAGAAGCGGCTGATGGTGCTGACGGAGAGCGAACGCCAGATGGCCCGGTTGACGGCTGGCAGGACGCCGAATGACCTGGCCGTGGCCCGCGAACAGGTCATGGCTGAAATCGAGGCCGCGGCACTGGAAGCGGACCAAGCCAGCCCGACGCCAAATATCGCGCAGGGGGGCGGCGATGCCATCGCATAAATCTTACGGCGTCCCTCACGCGTGCCCGACCTGCGGCGTCGAGACGAGTGGGCGTCGTTTTTGTTCAAGGGCGTGCCAAGCTGGTGCGGCCGCCCAGCGTGCCGACGAAGAATCCCCGACGCCTGAAGAAATTGCGGCGATGGCTGCGGACATCAAAGCCAAAAACCTGGCAGCCATGCAGGCGACGCCAGCGCCGGAGTATCAGCGCGACCTGACCGGCGTCGGTGTCATTGGCCTGCGTGTGGTGCCCGTCCCCCGACATCGCACCCGATGGTGCCAGCGTTTGGGCCAGTAACCGCCGGCCCTGGTGGCGTTTTGCCGAATGGTGGCGAAAGTTCGAGTCGGGGAGAGATTAATCAACGTGTGCCCGCGACAACCACAGCCGATTGACGGACCACTGCAGCGCAAATCAGACCGCGCCGGTGCTGCAGTCCGTGGACGTGGCCCCCGGCATCGGCCTTGCGGCACCGGACGCAATAGCGGCCCGCTGAAAAGCCCACGGCCGCATTGGTGGTCCTACTTCCGCCGCTTGGCTTTTGCCTTCACCGGCACCAGTGCCAGCCCGAAGTGGTCCGCCAGCTTGTCGGCCATGCCGAGCTTAATATCATCGCCGCGCAGGAACCGGCTAACCGTTGGCTGTGACATGCCGGTTTGCTTTGCCAACACGTTGGCGGACACGTCGGCCTTTGCGATGGCTGCGCGGAGTTGGTCGCTGATCGTCATTTGTATTTTGTTAGTCAAAAGTGACTTGCTGTTGCCAAGTCAGAAGTGTATAAATCAGTTACTCTCATGTCAATCTCTTGACCTACGTTCGGAGCTACCCCAGCCATGGCCCTGCATCTTGTCACTGAATCGTCCACGCCCAAAACCAGGACTATCGGTGAACGCACTTTTACCACCGGCAAGCGTCCGTCATCCCGCGTCAAAGCGTGGCGTCTATCGTACTATCTGCGAAAGGGACGCAAGTTCATCCGCCTGGGTCGTATGAGCAAGGCCGATGCTCATACCATTGACGAGAACGTGCAATCGTTGGTGCGTTCGCGTAGCGCGGGAAGTGAGCCGGCGGAGCGCGTGCTGGCGTGGCTGAAACAAATCAAAGGCACCAAACTGGCCGACACGCTGGTGGAACACAAGCTAATCGGCGCGACCAACGCGACGCCGGGCACAACCAAACTGGCTGTGTACCTGGACGCCCACATCCGTGGTAAGGCCGTGAAGCCGGGCACCAAGATCAATCTCACCCAGGTGCGCAACCGTCTGGTCACTTACTTCGGCAAAGATCGCGACATGGCGACAATCACGGCCGGCGACGCCAGTCGGTTCCGGGGATGGCTGGCGTTGAGTGAGACGGAAGTCTGCATCGGCTTGGATGGCAAGACTCTGACCGGGCCGGATGGCAAAGACCTCAAAGGTGCTGATTTGGGAATCAACACAGTTCGGCGCTGCTGCGGCCGGGCAAAGCAGTTTTTCGAGGCCGCCATCAGTGATGAACTGATCGGCAAAAACCCGTTCGAGAAGATGAAGGATTGCACGGTAAAGGAAAACGAGTCCCGCGACTACTTCGTGGAGCGTGCCGACGCCGCCAAGGTGCTTGAAGCGTGCCCTGATGCTGAATGGCAGCTTATCTTTGCTCTCGCCCGCTACGGTGGCCTGCGGATTCCCAGCGAGCTTCTGACGTTGCGGTGGGCGGACGTGGATTGGGCAGCGGCCAAGGTAAGAATCCGCAGCCCCAAGACTGAACACCACGACGGCAAGGATTCTCGGCTGGTGCCCATCTTCACAGAACTGCGGCCGTACCTCGAAGCCGCATGGGACGCCGCCGCCGATGGTGCGGAGTTTGTTATCACGCGCTACCGGCAGCCGAACGCCAATCTGCGGACCCAGTTGAATCGCATTATCGAAAATGCTGGCCTGACGCCGTGGCCCAAGCTGTTTCAAAACCTTCGCGCCACGCGGGCCACTGAGCTTGCCGACCAGTATCCGGGACACGTTGCCGCGGAGTGGCTGGGGCATAGCGAGACGGTGGCACGCAAGCACTACTGGCGCGTCACCGATGACCACTTCGCGAAGGCGACGGCGACGCCGGACGCCGGCACTAAACCGGCACAGTGGCCGGCACCACAACCGGCCCAAACGCCGGCACCGCCGCCTTGCGCCGGGATTGTCACTGATTGCGCCGCGACCGCAGAAAGCGGTGGAGAAACCCTGGTAAAATCGCGCCTTGGAGCGCAAGATTGCGCGGGCATTGGAACCCAACGAGTGACCCCAACGGGACTCGAACCCGTGTTACCGCCGTGAAAGGGCGGTGTCCTAGACCGCTAGACGATGGGGCCAGCGGAACAATGCGGTATAGCGGCGTAGAGCGGAAAACGTCAAGTAGGGTTCACGCGGGAAATGGCGGATAACTGGGTGAAATCCGCGATTAGCGATAGTCTTCGCGGATGGGATGAAAGACGTCGAGCGCCTTAACTGGGGAGTCGCCGGCGAGGGCGCTGTGAACGACGTGGCCGGGAATTCGCCACATGTCGCCGGGACGGAGCGTTTTGGTCTCGCCGCCAATCGTGAAGGTGAGCTCACCTTCCAGTAGCATGCCCATCTGCTCGTGGGGATGGCTATGGGGCTCGACAACCGCCCGCGGCTGAAATTCGACCAGCGAGAGCATCATGTGATGGCCGGCGGCGGTGAAAATGTTGACGCCGGGGAAGATTTCGTGGCGGGAGGTATCGGGTCGGGAGACGAAGTAGGTCATGGCAGATCTGGGATTTGGGATTTGGGATATTAGTAAGCCGTGATCCTAAATCCCCAATCCCCAATCATAAATCCCCAATCTCTTCTGCGATCCGCAGCAGCCGGTTGTATTTGGCGAGGCGTTCGGAGCGGGCGATGGAGCCGATTTTGATGTAGTCGGCGGCGATGCCGACGGCGAAATCGGCTAGAAAGTCGTCCTCGGTCTCGCCGCTGCGGGCGCTGGCGATGGTGGCGTAGCCGCAACTTTTCGCTAGGGCGACGGTGCGAAGAGTCTCGGTGAGCGTGCCGATTTGATTGACTTTGATGAGGACGGCGTTGGCTATGTGCCCGTCGATGCCGCGGCGGAGGAGCTTTTCGTTCGTGGCGAACAGATCGTCGCCGATGAGCTTAACTTTGTTGCCGAGGCGGTTGGTGATCTCGTTCCAGCCGGGCCAGTCGGATTCGGCGAGCGGGTCTTCAATGGTTGCGATGGGAAAATCACGCGTCCAGTCTTCGAGCCGATCGATGAGCTGGCTGCTGGACAGCTTGGCTCCCTTTTCGGCTGCGAGAAAATAGCCGCCATCGCGATAGAAATGGCTCGACGCGATGTCGAGGGCGATGGTGACCTCATCGCCCGGCTTCAATCCAGCGGCGTCGATGGCACGGGTCACGAATTCGAGGGCTTCGCGGTTGGATTTCAGCCGCGGGCCGTAGCCGCCTTCGTCGCCGACGAGATAACCCTCGTAGCCGGCGTCAGCGAGCAATTTGCCGAGGCGGCGATAGACGCGGACGATCCATTCGAGTTGCGTGGGATAATCGGGCGCGCCGTTGGGAATGATTAGGACGTCTTGGATGTCGAGATTGCCGCCAGCGTGTTTGCCGCCGGAGATCATGTTGGTCATGGGGAGCGGCAGGCGGGGCTTCTGCCCCGAAACCTGGGCGATATGCAGGTAAAGCGCTGCCTTTTTCATCGCCGCGGCGGCACGGCAGGCGGCTAAAGAGACGGCGAGGATGGCGTTGGCACCCAGGCGGGATTTTTGGGGAGTGCCGTCGAGGTCAATCAGGCGCTGGTCGATGGTGGTTTGATCGTTCGGGTCGAGGCCAATGACGGCGGGAGCAATTTCGCCTGTGATGTTGGCGACGGCTTGCTGCACGCCCTGGCCGCCATAGAGGCTCATGTCGCCGTCGCGAAGCTCGCAGGCTTCGGCGGCGCCGGTGCTGGTGCCGCTGGGAACGCTGGCGCGGCCGATGGCGCCGCTATCCAGATGGACCTCCGCTTCGACCGTCGGCTTGCCGCGGCTGTCGAGGATTTCACGGGCTCGGAGGGATGCGATGTGTGGCAAGAGAGAGGAAAGTCAGGAGGAACAATGACGAAAGCGGCCGGCAGGTGACGATCGTACGCCGTGTTGTAAGACGGTCTAAAATATAGCCGGTTATTTCCCTGGCGTTCGAGGGTATTCAAAACGAGACTTCTTATGGGCAAGGGCTTGCCTGCCGTTTCTGCCGGATTATTGATGTTCCGGCGCTCGCGCGGGGGCGCGGAAGTGTTTCTCGTTCATCCGGGTGGCCCGTTTTGGAAAAATAAGGATGCGGGAGTGTGGTCGATTCCGAAGGGGTTGATCGATCCGGGGGAGGAGCCGCTGGCGGCGGCGCGGAGGGAATTTCAAGAGGAAACGGGGATCGAGGCGCGAGGCAATTTTCAGCCAATCGGCACGATCCAGCAAAAGGCCGGCAAGATCGTTCACGCTTGGGCGTTTGAGGGGGACGCGGATGCGGAGTCGATTCGCAGCAATATGACGCGGGTGGAAATGCCGCGTGGCTCCGGCCGTTGGATTGAAGTGCCGGAAGTCGACCGGGCTGGGTGGTTCGAACCGGAGGTTGCACGGCAGAAAATCAATCCGGCCCAGGCTGAGTTTATCGATCGGCTATTAGCGGCGATTGCATAAGGCAACTTACACGACGCGTTACACAGCATCCTCCGGGACCAAGTTTGGTCCCGGCTAAGAGCAAACTAGATCATTTCATAGGACCACGGTTTCCGCATCTCGCGGGCGAGAAACCGATCGGCGTCTTTAGTGCTTACAAATCGCTCCGCTGCGGGATTCCATTGTATTTTGCCGCCCAGCCGCAGCGCAATGACGCCCAGATGGCAGACGCTGACGGAGCGATGGCCAATTTCGGCGTCACAGATTGGTTGCTCGCGCGAGCGGACGCAGTCGAAAAAGTTCTGCATGTGGTTGTCGCTGACATAGAGGCGCTCGGCGCTCGCCAGGGGCGGCGTCGTGAGCAGGTCAGGATCGCTGGCTTCGATTTTGCCGCGGGTGACAAAAATCCAGCCGGTGTCGCCTTCGAATTTGACGCCGTGCTGTTGGCCATTTTTATCGACGACTGTGCCGTTCCAGGCGTTGGCTTTCGTGCTTTGGCAAATCAGCTTCACGCCGTTGGCATACTCGTAGTTGATGGCGTATTCGCTGTAAGCCGTGAAGCCGCCGGGGATCATGTGCATGAGCGGCTTGGCCTCGATGCTCGATGGCCCGGTACGATCATGGCCGGTGCCCCATTGGGCGATATCCAGATGATGGGCGCCCCAATCGGTCATCGTCCCGCCCGAATAGTCCCACCAATAGCGGAAGGTGACGTGGGTGCGCTCGGGCACGTAATCGACGAAGGGAGTCTGACCTTGCCACATATCCCAGTTGAGGTTGCTCGGGACGGGCTTTTTCTCGAATGGTCCTTCGCGGCGGCCACTGGGCAGCCAGACATTGACTTGCTTGAGCTTGCCGAGGCGGCCGTTGCGGACGAGCTCGCAGGCGAGGCGAAAGTTTTTGTCGCTGCGCTGCTGGCTGCCGGTCTGCAAGATGCGCTTGGTGCTTTTGACCATTTGCACGAGCCGCTGGCCTTCGTTGATCGTCAGCGTGAGGGGCTTTTCGCTATAGATGTCCTTGCCAGATTTGAGTGCAGCCAAATTCACGAGCGTGTGCCAATGATCGGGCGTGCCATTGACGATTACGTCGATGTCTTTGCGTTCCAGGAGCTTGCGGAAGTCGCTGATTGCGTCGGCCGTTGGCCACTGCTTTTTCGCTTCGCCGAGGTGCGATTCATCCACATCGCAGTAAGCCAGTAAATTGCCGTGCATGGCCGCCTGACTGGCAACCGCGCGGCCGCGGCCACCGCAGCCGATGAGCGCGATGCCCGGTTTGTCGTTCGGCGACTTGTTGTTGAGTGGTTGCTCTTGGGCAGCAGCGGGCTGTTCAGACTGTTCCACAAACCAGGCGGGCAGCGTCGTCGCCGCGGCGAGAGCAGCCGAGGAACGCAAAAACGAGCGACGAGTGGATTTGCTGGGCATAATGGCCTCCATGAATTTGTCTTATAGCGTCTAACAGAATGAGCTTGGATTCGCTCGAAGTGGAGAAATACCGGGAGGCTTACGCCCCCTCGCCTTTTTTGTCTTATAGAACTGCCAACATTTTGGGCTTTAAGAAAACCACGCACAACCGGCCGAAAACTTGCCTGAAACTTGGGCAGCGACGGCTGGACCTAACGGCATTTGCGACTGCAGGCGAGAAAAAAACCGTGAACCTCTTGGGCCATTTTCTGGTCCCAACTCTTGATTGCACAATAGGTTGCCGATGCGGCAAGGCAGTGGACAGCTGTCTTCAGCCGCGAGTGGCACGCAGCGTGCATTCCGTGGCAAACACGATCGGAGACAACGAGCTTGAAGGAATCTTCTTCGAAGGTTCAACAAAAACTCAAACTCGCTCGCTCTGATCACCAGCCTTGTTCGTTGATGCACTAGAGGAGTCGCAGCTTGCCGGCCTGGGCGTACGGCCGATACTCCTGCGACACATCCACGCGTGCCTACGATATCGCCCGTTGCTGCCCGGCTGGCTTGAATCTCGGGGAAGGGAGAGGTCCTCGCGATTCTGGTCTGCCCGGGCGCAGCGGGGCCAACGGAAACCCGGCTGACGACGGTAAGCGTCGGCCGGCCACCATAATTCTGTTCGTGATGCCCCCGCCATGGCCCGAGAGGTCGCTTTTCGAAGCGGCCTCTCGGGCTTTCTTATTTCACAGGGAGAGATACAAGCCTCCGGTCGTTCTGTGATTTGGGTGCTGACCGCCCCTCCAATTCGTTCGGAAGTGAATTCGCGATCATTTTGAGGATGGGAGGTTACCGGGGGACTGACGTCCCCCGCTCGCCCAGCGGCCGGCGCGCCCCTAGCCGGATTCGGTCAAATCGGCGAAAATTGATCGGATGGCGGTGACTTCGATTGCGATTCATGGTGCAGCCGGGCGGATGGGCCGACGGCTGATTGCGCTCGGCGCTTCCGATCCGGAGCTGAAAATCGTGGCGGCGGTCGATTCGCCGACGCATCCGGATCTGGGCAAAGATGCCGGTGCATTGGCTGGCATCAATCCGCTCAATCTGCCGCTCACCGAGCATTTTGGCGATGCTCATCCGGCCGCCGTCATTGATTTTTCCGTGCCGGCCGCCGCTGAAACGATCACCGCCGTTTGCGTCAAGCGGCAGATTCCGCTGGTGATGGCGACGACGGGACTGAACGAGGATCAGCGTCGTCAGTTGAACGACGCGGCCGACCATATTCCGGTTGTCTGGTCCCCCAGCATGAGCATGACGGTCAATCTGGCGATGAAGCTCGTGGAGCAAGCCGGGAAAACTTTTCGCGGCGCATCCGGTGGCTGCGATGTCGAGATCATCGAGCGCCACCACCGCATGAAAGAGGATTCGCCCAGCGGTACGGCTTTAAAGTTCGGTGAAATCGTCGCCGGCGCGATGGGGCAGACGGTGCATCGCCATGGCCGCGAAGGTCAGGTCGGCAAGCGGCCGGCGAACGAAATCGGCTATCACGCCGTTCGCACGGGGGACAACCCCGGCGAGCACACGATCATTTTTGGACTGCTCGGCGAGACACTGGAAGTCACCGTGAAAGCGTCTAACCGTGATTGCTATGCCATTGGGGCCCTCGCTGCCGCCAAGTTCGTCGCCGGTAAGAAGCCGGGACTGTATTCCATGTACGACGTACTAGGTTTGTAAAATGCCCTATCCTGCCGCACTCGAGACGTTTGCCAGCCTTCAGCCGGGCGATCGCGTGGAAGTGACCCACGAGATCAAGGTCGGCTTTCGCAATTGGAACGCCAAGACGATCGGCAATGTCGTCGCTAAAGACCGCCGCCGTCATTCGCTGCATTTCAACCGCAATTTCGACGACAAGGTTTATAGCGATGTGCTTATTCTGAAGCGCGACGACGGCGAGCTGACGACGATTACGGTGGATGAATTTTCGGAGATTCGGAAGGTATAAAAACATTGCGTTTTCTCGACTAACGTGCTGAGGTATAATTGGAATAGGCACGTCGCAACTGCGGGGAAATCTCGATGGCCACTGATTCGATCGAACAACGTGTCGCGGCCTTGGAGTCGCAAGTCGCAGAGTTGCTGATGCGTCGCCGGCAAGATGCCGATCAGCCCAAGGACTGGAGGCGGACGATTGGAATGTTCGCGGGTGATGAGGTCATGCAAGAGATCTGCCGGAACGCTCTGACTGATCGCGACGAGGATCGACGCCGCTGGCTTGCTGAGTTCGACGCCAATGAAGGGCGCTGCGAATGATCGTGCTCGACACCGATCATTTGACGGTCCTGTTTTTCGAGAAGCATTCGCAGCGAGAAAGTCTGTCCAATCGACTCCTCGCATCAGACGATCGAGAAATCGCCACGAGCGTCATCAGCCTTGAGGAGCAAATGCGAGGATGGCTGAGCGCTATCAAAAAACAGCCTTACGCGGCCGACCAGGTGCCGCTCTACCCGCGGTTGATGCAACTTGTTGAGTTTTACAGCCAGTGGGACGTTCTTCCTTTCGATAGCCGCTCGGCAGATACGTACCTAGGACTGCGAAAACAAAAGGTTCGTGTTGGCACAGCCGACCTAAAGATTGCATCCATTGCGCTGGTTAACAATGCTTTGTTGCTTACCGCGAACCTCGTCGATTTCCAGAAAATACCTGGCCTGAGGGTCGAAGACTGGCTGTACGGCTAAACGGTAAGTGAAGAGGCAGGTACAATATGAGAGGTGAGTGGTGAGTAGGTGAGTAAGTGGGTGCTGAGCGTGGACATCGATAGTAATAGTCGCAGAAAGTTCTTGGCCCAGGCCGGCGGGGGCGCTGGTCTTCTTGCTCTCGCCGCCCTGTTGGCCGACGAAGGCTTTCTGAATACAGCGAGCGCCGCCGAGTTAGCCACTGGCTCCGCGGCTGATCCGCGGCTCAACCCGCTCGCTTCGAAGAAAAGCCATTTTCCGGCCAAGGCTAAAAACGTCATCTGGCTGTTCATGAACGGCGGCCCGAGCCACGTGGATACTTGGCAATACAAGCCGGAGCTGGAAAAACGAGACGGCAAAGAGCTGGAAGGCTTTGACAAAAACACGGGATTTTTCACGGCGCAAGTCGGTCCGGTGATGAAGTCGCCGTTCGCTTTTGCTCGTCACGGCGAAAGTGGCGCGTGGGTCAGCGAAATTTTTCCGGCGATGGCCAAGCACGTGGATGACATGGCGTTCATCCATTCGTGCTATACCGGCAGCAACAACCATTCGCCGGCGCTGTTCATGATGAACACGGGTACGACGCGAATGGGGCATCCCAGTGCCGGTTCGTGGGTCACGTATGGCCTGGGGAGCGAAAGCTTGAGCCTGCCGGCGTTCGTGGCGATGACGGATCCGCTCGGCCGCGGATTGCCCAAAGGTTACTCGCAAAACTGGAGCGCCGGTTTTTTGCCGAGCGTTTATCAGGGTACCTGGCTGAAGCCGCAGGGCGAAGCGATCGACAATCTCTATCGGCCGAAGGACCAGAGCGAGTCGCAGCAGCTAGCCGCGCTCGACCTGCTTGCCAAGCTCAATAAGCACCGTCTGGAACAATCGCCACAAGAATTAGAGATGGCGGCCCGGATTGAAAGTTTTGAGCTGGCTTACCGCATGCAAATGGCCGCGCCGGAGGCAATCGACATTGATAGCGAGCCGGAGCATATCCACAAGCTCTATGGTGTCGGCGAAAAACGCTGCGATCACTTTGCCCGGCAATGTCTCACCGCGCGGCGGCTCGTCGAGCGCGGAGTTCGCTTCGTGCAAATTTACTCGGGCGGAATGGAAAACGAGCGCAGTTGGGACGGCCACCAGAACATCAAAGCCAACCATACGCAATTTGCCGGCGAAACCGATACGCCGATTGCTGCTTTACTCGCCGATCTCAAGCAGCGCGGCCTGTTGAGCAGCACACTCGTCATTTGGGGCGGGGAATTCGGCCGCCTGCCGATCGTGCAAAAAGGGGGCACAGGCCGCGACCACAATCCGCACGCCTTCACCTACTGGCTCGCGGGTGGCGGTGTGAAACCTGGCATCGCGCATGGCGCCACCGACGAGATTGGCTTCAAAGCCGTCGAAGATCGTGTGCATGTGAATGATTTGCACGCGACGATTCTGCACTTGCTAGGACTGGATCACTTGCGGCTGACGTTCCGCTATAGTGGCCGCGATTTTCGGCTGACGGATGTGGCCGGGAGAGTCGTTACAGAAATCCTCGCGTAGACGACGGTCACCGTCGCACTGTCGTCGGCGCTGCGGCAACTCCTGGCGGTTTTTTCGCGAGATCAAAGTACCCGCTATATCGATTGCCGCCAAAGTTGCCTTTGAGGTGGCCGTCGTCGGGATTGAAAGTGCCGCTCCAGAGGTAGTCGGCGCC
>DASXLL010000324.1:0-7206 GCA_036496265.1 Pirellulaceae bacterium
AAGGCTGCGCAGATTGCCGTTTAAGTTCAATGTTCAAAGTTCAATGTTCAATGTTGCCACCAAGAAATCCAACTTTGAACTTGGAACTCGGAACCTTGAACTCTTGCCGCCAAGAAACGCCAAACCGCCGATCGGTTGTCCGCTGAACCGAGCGGCGGCTGGTGGCCGATCCTCCGGCGAGAAACTGACGGCTTTCAGCCGCCCGCCCCGCCGGAGCTTTGAACGGGGGTCGTGACTATTGGAGATTCCGCAGCAGAGCCAGCACATTCTGCGGCTGCTGATTGGCGATCGAGAGCACCTGGGTGCCCGATTGCACGAGCACTTGGGCCCGCGTGAGGTTAGCGGTCTCGGCCGCGAAGTCGGCGTCACGAATTTGGCTCTGGGCTTCGGTCAGGTTGGTGACCGTGTCTTTCAAAGCGGCGACGTTGGTGTCGATCGTCGTGCTCTGGAAGGCACCGAGACGGCCGCGGAGACTCGTGACCTTGTTGATCGCTTCATCGACGATCAACGTCGCTCCATTCGGATCCGAAGACAGGTCTTTGCCATAGCCGGAACGCAGCTCATACAAGCGGCCGTCGGTGCCGCCGAGCGTGCCGGTGCTGACGCCGCTGATGCCGATGCGGGCTTGCTGATTCGTCACGACGTTCGGACCAAGCTGGAACACGGCCCCGCCGCCATTGATGTTGAACGAGACAGCCGTGGTGCTGCCGTTGGTCACGGTCAACGAGAAGTCGAGCGATGTGGAGTTGATCGAGAGCGTGTTGCCTTTGCCGTTGGCGGTGGTGCCGTTAATCGTGCCCGCGACATCGGTGCCGGTGGCGTGCGTGCCGCTGAGGCCCGTCGCGAACGTGCCGTTGTTGCCTTCGCTGAGGACTTCGACATCGACCGTCGCGGCGCTGCCGTAGTCCGACGATTTCAGCGACAGGTTGCCGGCGTTGTTCGTGGCTTGGACGCCGGTGCCGTCGGTGAGCAGGTTGACGGCATTGACCACTTGATCGACCGTCGCGCCGGCCTTGAAATTGAAGACTTCCGAGCCCTTGGAGCCGGCGATGCGGACGACCAGGTCGGCCGCGAGGCCCGTTCCGGCGCCTCCGCTGAGCTTGCCGCTCTGCGTGCCAAAGTCGCTGGAGCTGAACGTGTTGCCACCGCCCGAAGTCGCGTTGGCCGAGAAATCGGCGAGCGAATCGATCGCGGTGGCAACCTGAGTTAGCGAGTCGCCCAGAGCGACCTTGGCGGTGATCGTATTGGTCGTGGCGTCGTAGCTGGCGTTGGTCGTGCCGTTGGCCCCGTTGCCGAGTGTGGCGGTGGTGCTGAGGTCCGTGGTGGCAAACGTGTGACCGGTGCCCGCTGTGACATTGGCAGTGAAATCGGCCAGGCCGTTGATCTGTGCAGCAACGTTATCGACCGTGTCGCCAATGGCGACATGGGCCGTAATCGTGTTGGTGCCGGAGTTGTACGTGGCGGTGGTCGTGCCGTTGCTGCCGCTGGCCAGGGCACCATTGGAAGTCCCCAAGTCGCCGGTATCGAACTCGCCCGTGCCGGTGGTGGCCAAGGCGGTGAATTTGCCGCCGCCGCCGACGCCTTGAATCGCGTTTGCAACACTGGCGACCGTATCGTGCAGGGCGACTTTGACCGTGATCGTGCCGCTCGCCAACGTGGCGGAAGTCGCGCCGTCGCTGCCACCGATCCCAACGCCATTGTAGGTCAGGTCATCGGCGCCGTCGTATGTGTTGCCGCCGTTGACTGCGGAGGTGCTGAAATCTGCGCCACCGTTGATGGCAGCAATTTTGGCGGCGATGCCACTCAGCGTGTCGCCACCGCTGTTCACTCCGACCGTAATTGTTTTGGTGGACGCGTCGAACGTGGCCGTCGTGGCGCCCGGACTTCCATTCACTGCAATGATCACCTTGACGTTTCCGTTGGCGCCATCCGCCTCATCACCTGCCTTGGCGTTAATGATGATGCCGCCATTCGAAGCACTAAGATCCAAATGGCCGGTGGCCTGAGCGATGCCCGAGTCCGCCTGGAAGACGACGTTTACGTTGCCCGCCGTGCCGTCGTTCGCTGCGCCAGCTACCGCCGCAACGTTGATGTCGTCGCTGGAGTTGGTCAACGTGAAATCGTGATGGGCTTGGACAATGTTGCCGGCGGCGGCGAAATTGACCGCCGTTGTATTGCCCGTGACGCCATCGGCCGCGCCGCCTGCGGCGGCCGCGACGTGGATCGCCGCGGTGGAGTTGGTCAAGCCGACACTCTGGAAGGCTTGCGCGATGTCGCCGGCGGCCTGGAAAGTGACCGCGGTCGAATTGCCGACTCCGCCATCGGCGGCGTGGCCGGCAGTCGCGGCGATTTGCAAAAATCCGCCCGTGCCGCCCAAGTCGAGCGTTCCTGAGGCTTGCGTCGGGCTGCCGCCGGCAAAGCCGGTGTCGGCCAGCGTGCCCTGCGTCGCGGCGCTGGTGATGTTCACGTTTACGGCCAGGGAGCCGGACGTGCCGAGGCTGGCCTGATTGATTTGCAGATCGCTGACGGTGGAACCGCCGGAGGTATAAGCCTTGGTGAAGTCCAGCGTGCCGTCGAGCAGCTTGCGGCCCTGGAACGTCGTCACCTTGGCGATGCGGTCGATCGCGTCGAGCGAGGAATCGACCTGCAATTGATTGGCGGCGACCTGATCGTCGCTGAGCACGCCCGAGTTGGCGGCTTGCACCGCCAGGCCGCGGATCGTGTTCAGCAGGTTGCTGATCTGACCTAGCGAGCTGTCGGCCGTTGCGATGAGCTGGCCAGCTTGCTGGCTGTTGGTGATGGCCGTGTTGGCGCTGGTAATATCGCGGCGCAGGTTTTCGCTGGCGATCAAGCCAGCCGGATCGTCCTTGCCGGAGTTGATTCGCAAACCGGTGCTGAGCCGGGTGAGAGACGTTTGCAATTGGTCTTGCGTGCGGGACAACGTCGTCTGAGCGACAAGCGAGCTGACGTTCGTGTTAATGCGGCTCATGTGCCAGAAACCCTTTCAGTGTGCTGTTGGACGGAGGCGCTGCGCTCGATTGCGATTGGTCGCGCTTTCCGCGTGCTGGGAACGGGGAAACTGTCCTGTACGGTGTTGGTCAGCCCGCCGCGACCTGCGTCGCGTCATCGCTAACCGGGGCCGATGGGATTCGCTCGGCGGTCTGCATCGGCACAGACTCGCCGCATCCTGTCAGTCATGCCCGACTTCCATGACTTTCCCAAGCACGACTCTTCCGCCAACCGTGGGGGGCTAGCGGTGTCTAAGCACCAACATCGTCGGCGCAGGCGGCGTGCTTTAGGAAAGTCGCTTAACGATCGGCTTACATTTTGTAGGTCGGCGTTAGAGGCTGCGCCCGCGCAAGAAGCGACCCAGACGACAAATTTGACCGGAGAATGGCTCGCTGGGCCGCGCGGATGGACTAAGCGGCAAAGTCGGTGCGATCGGTAGCGACGCGCGGGTGGCGCATCCCCGCGAGTGTGCCGGTTATGAGAGTTGGATCGACCGCAGCACGAAAATTCACGGCGCTGAGAGATGATGTTTAACGGGTGTGGAGACGGTAGTAATGCATACGCGAACGTACCAAGGGTGAGCCAAGCGCTACCCTGTCGCCGCGTCGCCCACTTCTGTCGCGGCACGCAGGGCGATGATCGTGTCGATCATCCGGCTAAACGACGCCCCGCGCGGCATCTGATTCCCGCTGTACTCGCCCGTCATCCGGCAATATTCGGCAATCAAATTCCGTGGATTCGACTGCATAAGTGCCCGCAGTTCCGCAATCTGCCGTAGTCGTTCAGTCTCGGTCATGGCAGTAGGCCCGGTTTGGTTTGCAAACCCGCAGAACAAAAATAGCAAATAACGTACCCGTTATCTGTTACTACATTCAGGGGGAGTTTATGTCATTCATCGCGAACGCGGAGGCGCAAAGCCGCCCGGCAACTGATACTTACCGCCGTTCTTAAAGCCGGGGTGCGCTGAGTGCATAGAGCATTCCGCCGACTGGCGGTAAAATGACGGCCTGATACGCGCGAGTGGCGGAATTGGCAGACGCGCCAGACTTAGGATCTGGTGTCGCAAGACGTGCAGGTTCAAGTCCTGTCTCGCGCACTGGGCCGCTATTTATCTTCATGAATAAACGTTTTGATTGCCTGATCATCGGCGGCGGGCACAACGGTCTGGTTGCCGCAGCATACTTGGCGAAGGCGGGCAAAAAAGTCTGCGTGCTGGAGCGGCGGCATGTCCTGGGCGGCTGCTCGGTGACGGAGGAGTTATGGCCGAGATTCAAGATTTCGGTCGCGTCGTATGTGATTAGCCTGTTCCGGCCGGAAATCATCCGCGATCTGCGGCTGAGGCAATATGGCCTCCACATTTTGCCGCGCGATCCGTCGTCGTTTACGCCACTCCTAGATGGCCGGTCGCTTTTGATGGGCCCCGATGAGCGGATGACCTGCCGGGAGATTGCGAAGTTCAGCCGGCGGGATGCCGAGCAATATCCGGCGTACAACCGATTGCTGGAGCGAGTTTCTGCTGCTCTTGAGCCCCTCTTGTCGCAGCCGGCACCCGATCCCCTGCCATTGCCAAGTGAATGGCGGAAAATCGGCATGGGAAAGCGGCTGAAGGATGCCGCGAAGATGATGGAGCTATATCGGACGCTCGGCGGGCTGGGTGACGATATTCCCGAAGCTCTGGAACTGTTAGTCGGGGCGGCGCGGCCGATTTTGGAGCGCTGGTTCGAAGCGGAAGTGTTGCGGGCGACGCTGGCGACGGACGCGGTGATCGGTGCGTTTGCTTCGCCGTCGTATCCCGGCACGGCGTATGTGCTGCTGCATCACGTCATGGGCGAAGCCGGCGGGCGGCGCGGCGTTTGGGGATATGTCGAAGGCGGCATGGGGGCGTTGGCGAGTTCACTGGCCGCGGCATGTGAAGATTTGGGCGTCGAAATCCGCCGCGAAGCACCGGTGAAGCGGATTCTCGTCGATCGCGGGCAAGCCAGAGGCGTCGTCCTGTGGGACGATACGCTCCTCGAAGCGCCGGTCGTGGCTTCCAGCATCGATGCACATCAAACGTTCGAGCGATTGCTGGAGCCGGAGGAGCTACCGCGGCCATTTCGAGAGGCCGTGGGGAAAATCGATTACGCGTCGGCCAGCGCAAAGATCAACCTGGCATTGTCCGAACCGCCGCAGTTCACTTGCTTGCCCAGCAGCGGCATCGGGCCACAACATCGCGGCACAATTCACATCAGTCCCACGATGGATTACATCGAGCGAGCTTTCGACGACGCCAAATACGGCTGGCCCAGCACGGAGCCGATATTAGAAATCACGCTCCCGAGTAGCGTCGATCCAACGATCGCGCCTGCGGGGCAGCACGTGATGAACATTTTCGTGCAGTACGCGCCTTACAAGCTGGCCGACGGGATGAATTGGGACGACGTCAAGGAAGATTTTGGCGACCGCTGCATCGAATTGCTCGCTCGCTATGCGCCAAATGTGCCAAGCGCGATTTTGCACCGTCAAGTTCTCGGCCCGCTCGATTTAGAGCGGCTGATCGGCCTGACCGGCGGCAACATCATGCAAGGCGCGATGGGGCCGCTCTCGCTGTTCTCGATGCGACCCGTTCCCGGCTGGGCCGATCATCGCACGCCGATTCGCGGGCTGTATCTGTGCGGAGCCGCCAGCCATCCGGGCGGCGGCGTCATCGGGGCGTGTGGAAGGAATGGAGCGGAAGCAGTTTTGCAGGATGGCTAGCCCATGCGTTGCGATTTTACCCCGTTGCGAGCGTGTGGTAAGATAAAAGTGCTCGATGGGGCCGCGCCTGCGGCTTTAACAAGTCGAGCCCCCGCCTCCATTGAAGTGTCGTTCACTCCGCCTAGGAGTCTCTGCCGTGCTTACGTTTACGATGGGCCGCTCGACCGATTGTGACGGCGTCAGTCGCCGCAGCTTTTTGCAGATCGGCGCGCTGGCGGGCCTTGGGATCTCGCTGCCGATGTCGCTGGCCGCAAGAAAAGTCGCGGCAGCCGGGGTCCGCAGCGGGGCAAACTGCATTTTGATTTGGACCCGCGGTGGAACGAGCCACCATGACACGTTCGACCCCAAGCCGGATGCTTCGGCGAGCGTGAAGGGTGAGTTCGGCGTGATCGACACCGCGCTGCCCGGCGTCAAATTCACCGACGTCTGCCCGACGTTCGCCAAGGAGGCCAAACGGTTTTCCCTGCTCCGCGGCTGGAATCCCAAAAACGGCAGCCACGGCAATGCGGATCAATATGCCATGTCGGGCCGGCCGGTGAGCCAGGCGGTTCACTACCCGACCTACGGCTCGGTCGTCAGTCACCACCTGGGCTTTAAATCGGCCCTGCCACCGTTCATTCAACTGGGCACTGAGGTCGATCGGCGGATGGGCGGCGGAATGCCAGGCATTTTGGGCCTGGAGCACGGGCCATTTGAGATCGCGGCTGACCCGAGCGCCGCGAACTTCGTTGTTCGCGACATCACACCGCCCAGCGGTATCACGCCCGAGCGAATCGAATTCCGCAAAAAGGTCTTAGCGCGAATCGATCAACTTCAGCGACGGGGGAATTTGCAGCCGGCGGCGTTTGAAGCCCTCGACGAGAACTACAAAACGGCCCTGAACATGATCACCGCCCCGGAAACGAAGGGCGCGTTCGATTTGGCCAAGGAAGACGAGAAACTGCGGGAGGCATACGGCAAGAACAAGTTTGGACAGAGCTGCTTGCTGGCCCGGCGGCTGATCGAAGCCGGCGTGCGTTTTGTCACCGTCACCGACGGCGGTTGGGACACGCACACCAACAACTTCAAGAGCCTTAAGGACCGCCTGATGCCGCGGGTCGATCAAGGGTTGCCGCAATTGCTCATCGATTTGGAGCAGCGAGGCTTGCTGGACTCGACGCTCGTGATCTGGCTCACCGATTTTGGCCGCACGCCGCAAATCAATGCCGCCAGCGGGCGTGATCACTGGGCCAGCGCGGGCTATTGCGTAGCCGCGGGCGCTGGTATTCCCGGGGGAACCGTCGTCGGCGCGACGGATAGCGAAGGTGGATTTGTCACGAAAGATGAGTATCTGACGGAAGACATTGCTACGACGATTTATGCCAAGCTGGGCATTCCGACCGATTTGATTGCCGAGGCGCCGGATGGACGGCCGGTGCGGTTAATTGAAGGTCGCGAAATCAAGGAGTGGATGTAGGTCCC
>DASXLL010000325.1:0-28776 GCA_036496265.1 Pirellulaceae bacterium
GCGCTCAAGGTTTGGCTGATTACGTCCTCGAATGTTCCCCCAAGTCTCAAGCCTCAAACCTCAAGCCTCTCCGCTGCGCCCTCGCCTACGACACGCGCCACAATTCCCGCCACTTCGCCGAGCTCTGCGCCTCGATCATGGTGGCCAATGGCTTCACCGTCTATTTTCTCGACGACTACCGCAGCACCCCGGAGTTGTCTTTTCTGGTGCGGTACAAACATTGCGACTGCGGCATCATGGTCACCGCCAGCCATAACCCGCCCAGCGACAACGCCGTGAAGGTCTATTGGTCCACTGGCGGCCAGGTCGTCCCACCGCATGATGAGCAAATCGTCCAGCGGGTGATGAACGTGACCGAAATCAAGCGCGCCGATTTCCAAAAAGCCGTTGCTGGCGGCCAAATCATCCTCTGCAAAGACGAAATCGACGCAGCGTTCATCCAAAACGTCGTCGCCCAATCCACTTCCGGCCCACGCGACCTAAAAACCATCTATTCCCCGCTCCACGGCGTCGGCGAATTCGCCGCCGTGCCAGCCCTAAAGGCCAACGGCTTCACCGACGTCGAAATCTTCGCCCCACACCGTGAGCCCGACGGCGATTTCCCCAATGTTCCCGGCCACGTCTCCAATCCCGAAAACGCCGCCGTCTTCGACGCCATCATAGAGCGTGCTCAGGCGACAAAAGCCGATGTCGCCCTCGCCACCGACCCCGACTGCGACCGCCTCGGCTGCGCCGCCCCGCGCTCCAAAGACCGTTCCGGCCCCTGGAGCACCTTCACCGGCAATCAGCTCTCCGCGTTGCTGACTGACTACGTTTGCGAATCGCGCAAAAAGGCCGGCCATCTCAGTAAGGAAAAGTTCCTCGTCACCACGCTCGTCACCACACCCATGATTCGTCGCATTGGCGACAGCTATGGCATCCGCACGTATGACAACATCCACGTCGGCTTCAAATGGATCGCTAAGCAAATCGATGACGCCGGTGCCGATAACTTTCTCTTCGGCACCGAGGAGTCCCACGGCTTTCTCATCGGCCAATACGTCCGCGACAAGGACGGCGCCGCCGCCTGCATGCTCATGGCCGAGCTTGCCGCCCAAGTCAAAGCCTCCGGCAAAACCCTCTTCGATCGCCTCGAATCGCTCTATTGGCAACACGGCTATCACGCCGAGCGCCAAATCAATGTCTTCATGGAAGGCTCCGCCGGCATGACCCGCATGAAAAACCTCATGCAGTCCTTCCGCACCTCGCCCCCCAAATCCCTCGCCGGTATCCCCGTCAAGCAAATCCGCGACTACCAAAACCTCACACAAACCCGAAGCGTAAGCGAGGGACCGATCGCAACGCCCTTGAGCAGCTCAACCGAACCACTCGACGCCCCCCGCGGCGATATGGTCATCCTCGACCTCGCCGAAGAAGGCCATTACATCGCCATCCGCCCCAGCGGCACCGAACCCAAAGTCAAGTTCTACCTCTTCACCTTCGTCCCCGCCGAGCAACTCCATCTGCTCGACGTCGCACAAGAAGAAATGAATGTCCGACTTGCCAAAATCGAAGCCGACTTACGCAACATCGTCGATTCTGTGGGCTAACCCCTGGACTACCTCCGTACAATAACTAAATGGCGGAGTTCTTAATCGAATCCGAGTTTGACGACGACGAACAGCCGAACTCTGCGCCCGAATCCGAATCCTCAGCCGAAGAACCCGCCATTGACGAAGCCGAGCTCGACGCCGCCCTCGACGCCGTCGCCACCGACGAATCCGGTGCACATGAATCCGCCTTCCGCCAGGCCGCCGCCAAAGTCCGGCAGTTCCCGCGCTCGCCCGGCATTTATTTAATGAAAGACTCCGTCGGCCGCGTCATTTATGTCGGCAAGGCCAAAACGCTCCGCAGCCGGGCCGGCAGCTACTTTTTGAAAGGTGCCCAAGCCGAGCGCCGCACATCCGACTGGGTCAACGAGATCGCCGATGCCGACTTTGTCCTTTGCGACAGTGAAGTCGATGCCCTGCTGATGGAATCCCGCCTGATCAAAGATATCCAGCCCAAATACAACAAAGAACTTAAAGACGACAAAACTTTCCCCTACCTCCAAATCACGACCCGCGACGATTTTCCCCTCGTCGAAGTTACTCGCACCCCGCGCGACAAAGGTGTCCGTCTCTTCGGTCCCTTTGCCAACGCCGGTTCGCTTCGCGGCGCGATCCAGGTACTCCAGCGCATCTTCAAGTTCCGCACGTGCAGCCTCGACATCGACGACGGCGACGAGCGGTGGCGCTGGTTCCGCCCGTGCCTCCTCGCCAGCATTAAGCAATGCACCGCGCCGTGCAATCTCCGCATCAGCAAGGAGGAATACCGGAAGGACATCGACCGGCTCATCCGCGTCCTCGAAGGCGGAAAAGTCCGGCTGCTGGCCGAGCTTAAAGGCGAAATGGAGCACGCCTCCAAGGAACTAAAATTCGAGCAAGCCGCCCGCCTCCGCGATGAAATCCGCCTTCTCGAACGTCTCGACCGCCGCGGCGAGCTCGACACCCATGCTCAACCCGAAGTTTTTTACGTCGATCCCAAGAAGGGCCTATCCGGTCTTAGAAAAGTGTTAAAGCTCGCCGAAACACCGCGCACGATCGAAGGCGTCGATATCGCGCATCTCGGCGGCGGCGAAACGGTCGCCAGCGTCGTCCAATTCCTCGACGGCCTCCCCTTCAAGCCCGGCTACCGCCGCTACAAAATCCGCGATGTCGCCGGCATCGACGATTTTCGCAGCATCCACGAAGTCATCTCGCGCCGCTACCGCAAACTCAGCGACACCGACGAAGTCTTCCCCGACATCCTCCTCATCGACGGCGGCAAAGGCCAACTCTCCGCCGCCCTTGCTGCCTTCCGAGATCAGGAAATCACGCCGCCGACGCTCCTCTCCCTCGCCAAACAAGAAGAAGAAATCTTCCTCCCCGGCGAAACCGACTCCATCAAACTCTCCCGCCATTCCTTCGCCCTCCGCCTCCTCCAATACGTCCGCGACGAAGCCCACCGCTTCGCCCAGCACTATCACCACATCCTCCGCCGCAGGTCGCAACTGGGCGAATAAATAGATCGATATCGCTGGATTCAGGTGCTTTGGTCCCTGCTACAATTAGTAAAAACCAACAGGAAGCTCGAAAATGCGTGTCTCGGAAACGCGATCAAAGCGTAAACCAAAAACAGGCGCCAGTCGTCGTAAGCCACCCTCTGGAAAGCCACGGAAGGTGCCTCTCAAGGCGAAGGTTCAACTAGGCGATGTCCTTGAGGCAGCGGAAAGGCTCGATCCCGATTCGCAAGTAGAATTGGTTTCCATTTTGAAACGCCGTATTGCTGAGAAGGGGCGAAATCGTATCATCACCGCGGTTCGTGAAGCCCGTCGTGATTTCGCCGAGGGACGCTACGAGGAGAAGACGGCGACACAAATCGTTCGCGAGGCGCTTTCGTGAAACGAAGGCTGCTCCAGACAAAGAAGTTTAAACGGGACCTGCGCTCATGGCTAAAAGCTCATCCTGAGACAGCGGCGAACATCGAGTCAGCGCTGGGAAGATTGTCAAACGACGATGCTGATCCCTCATTGAAGACACACAAACTCCGTGGCCCTCTTGCCGGCCTATCCGCTTGCAGTGCCGGCTACGATCTGCGTATTGTCTTTGAGTACGTAGAGGAAAACGGAGTTGATGCAATCAGTCTCCTCACGATTGGGACGCACGAAGAAGTTTATTAGCGCCGGGACCTTCTCGCGTCCCCCACTCGGTTTTCCACCTCTCCGCTGCTACATTCGCGTCGATGGCCGCGACCCCAATGATGCAGCAGTATCTCGACGCTAAAAATGCGTGCGGGGATGCGCTGTTGCTCTTCCGCATGGGCGATTTTTATGAGCTGTTTTACGACGACGCCCGCGCCGCCGCCCGCGTCCTCGGCCTCACCCTCACCAGTCGCGACAAAGGCGAAAACCCGATCCCGATGGCTGGGTTTCCGTATCACCAGCTCGAAAGCTACCTCGCCAAGCTCATTGCCAATGGCCACCGCGCCGCGGTTTGTGAGCAAGTCGAAGACCCCAAGCTCGCCAAAGGGCTAGTCAAGCGAGAACTGACCCGCGTCGTCTCGCCCGGCACGCTAACCGACGACGCGCTCCTCGATCCGCGCGAAAGCAACTACCTCGCCGCCGTCGCATTGCCGGTGCGCAAAAACAACGGCGATTCCTCCGCCGGAATCGCCTGGGCCGAACTTTCCACCGGCCGCTTCTTCGCCGCCACCGTGCAATCAGCCCGCATCGGCGATGAGCTCGCCCGCATCTCGCCCGCCGAATGCCTGCTGACCGAAGAAGACGCTCCTGCCTCGAGCCCCCTGTTCCCCGTCCCTTCTCGGACGATGGTGACCCGTCGGCCCCACTGGGTCTTCGGTCTCGACACGGCTCAGGCGACACTCCAAAAGCACTTCCAACTGGCTTCCCTCGACGGCTTTGGCTTCACCGATTCCGACTCCCCTGCCCTTCGCGCCGCCGGCGCGGTCCTCGATTACCTCTGCGAAACTCAAAAAGCGTCCCTCGCTCATATCGACCGACTCACTCCCTACCGCGGTGGCGAGCTCCTCGAAATCGACGAAGCCAGCCGCCGCAGCCTCGAGATCACGCGCACCATTCGCACCGGCGACCGCGAAGGTTCACTCCTTGCCGTGATCGATAAGACGGTCACTCCGATGGGCGCACGGCTGTTAGCCGACTGGATCAGCAATCCGCTGACTAGTATCGCCGCTATTCAACTCCGTCAATCCGCCGTCAGCGAATTTGCCGCCGATGACAAACTGCGGGAAGAACTTCGCGAGCAATTGCGCGGCGTTTATGACCTCGAACGTCTCCTCTCCCGCGTCGCCACCGGCCGCGCCAGCCCGCGCGACCTCAGCTTCGTCTGCCGCACGCTCGCTGCATTGCCAAAGTTGAAGGCTAAAATCACCGCGCGAAAATCCGCGCTGCTCTCCGACCTCGAAACCAACCTCGATCTTTGCCCCGAAATCCACGTCCGCCTCCAGTCCGCTCTACTTGAAGACTGCCCATTGGTCGCGAAGGACGGTGGCATTCTTCGCGGTGGCTATAGCGGCGATCTCGACCGCCTTCGCGACCTCGCTGCCGGCGGCAAGGAATGGATCGCTCGCTACCAGGCAGAGCAAGCTAAAGCCACCGGCATTACCAACCTCAAAGTCGCGTACAACAAAGTCTTTGGCTACTACATCGAAATCACCAATAGCCAAAAAGATAAGACACCCGCCACCTACATCCGCAAGCAAACGACCGTCAACGCTGAACGCTACATCACGCCCGAACTGAAGGAATACGAAGAGCAAGTCGTCACCGCCGACGAGCGCGCCAAAGAGCTGGAATACGAGCTGTTCCTCTCGCTCCGCGCTTGCGTCGAGCGCGAAGCTCGTCGTCTTCAAGCAACTGCGGCTGTCCTCGCACAGTTAGATGTACTGTCCGCTCTCGCCGAGTTAGCGCGACAGCGCAGTTATGTTTGCCCGACAATCGTCGATCAGCCCATCTTAAAAATTGTCGATGGCCGCCATCCCGTCCTCGACATCCGCGAATCCCAAGGCACGTTCGTCCCCAACGACTGCTTACTCGGCGACGAAGACGGCCTCGTCGCCCTCATCACCGGCCCGAACATGGCCGGGAAAAGCACCTATATCCGCCAGGTCGCCCTCATCACGCTCCTGGCGCAAATTGGCTCGCACGTGCCCGCACGCGAAGCGACCATCGGCATCGCCGACCGTATCTTCGCCCGTGTCGGCGCAAGCGACGAGCTCGCCCGCGGCCAAAGCACGTTCATGGTCGAAATGACGGAGACCGCTCGCATTCTCAATACCGCCACTGCGCGAAGCCTCGTCATCCTTGACGAAATCGGCCGCGGCACCAGCACGTACGACGGCATCTCCCTCGCCTGGGCCATTGTTGAGCACTTGCACGACCAACTCGGCTGCCGCACGCTCTTCGCCACGCACTACCACGAACTGACCGACCTGGCCCAATCGCTGCCAAACGTCCGCAACCTCAACGTCGCCGTCAAGGAATGGGAAGACCACGTCGTCTTCCTCCATCGCATCGTTGCCGGCGCGGCCGACAAAAGCTATGGCATCCACGTCGCCCGTCTGGCTGGCGTCCCCAAACCCGTTAACGAACGCGCCAAGCAAATCCTTGCCCGTCTCGAAGAAGAACACCTTGGCGAAAACGGGCGCCCCAAGCTGACGCTCAAAGGCAAACCAAGCCGCAAAGGTGATCTACAACTAACGCTTTTTGCGGCGCCCGAGCATCCGGTCGTGGATGAGTTGCGCCAACTCAAGCTTGACAACCTCACACCTCTGGAAGCACTGCAGCAGCTAGCGAGACTTCAATCGCAGGTTGCTGCGAAGAGCTGAGCTTCACGTCGCGTCGTGTACCCTGTTCCTTATTTCCCCGCGAACGCGCGATCGGCAAAATCCCAATAATGTTGCCAATCGACGAGCGTGAGGTTGTGTTTGCCCGGGCGGATGTGATAGTGAGCGGCGTCGCCATCGATCTTGCCACCAATCGGGGGCATGGTTGCGCTCCTCAAGGCCTTGTGGCCGAATAAGGAATAGACCGGCGCTGCGTTGACGACGCTCAGGAATTCGCCGCGGGGATCGGCCCAGATATCCTCTGCCGCGCTGCCCACGGCAACTGCCCGCGGCGCAATCAGAGCAATGAGCTCATGCTGGTCAATCGGCAGATCGTCCTCATGGCCCGCGTATTTGTTGAAGTTGGAGCAAAACCAATGTGGGAATGAACTCGTGATTCTCGCGACCTGTTCGCGGCCGGCGAATCGCCGCCGGCTAAGCGATGCGCCGCCGCAGCCGGAGTCGTTGGAGACGGCCATCGCGAATCGCTGGTCTTCAGCGGCGGCCCAGAGGGCCGTTTTGCCGCCGCGCGAGTGTCCGATGACGGCGACTTGACGAGCGTTGATTTGAGGAACCGTTTCCAAATAGTCGAGCACCCGGCTCGCGCCCCAGGCCCAAGCCGCGATCGTGCCCCACGCATCGGCAGGCCGGTGGCCGTCGTCGAGCAGACCATGAATGCCATCTTGGAAACCGTCGTGCTTATCGGGATCGACATCCGCATTGAGAAAAGCCGCCATCGCATAGCCGCGGGCGACGCCTTCTTCCGCCGGCCAGAATTCGCTCTTGGCCTGCCGCGTGGCGTCGATATTCTCGGGGCCGCGATTGCAAATCAGGACAAAAGCGGGCACCGGGCGCGGCGCGTTGTTGGGAAGAAATAGATTGACGCGAATCACAAGCGATTTCTCGCCGCGAGAAATGCGGATCGAAACCTGGCGGAGCGTGGCGGCGCCATTCATGGCTCGCGGGTCCTCGTGCGTCACCTCGAAAGACTTTTCATAGCTCGTTTTGGGAACTCGACCGTAAACATGCGTGCGAAAGAGCTCCAGAACCTCGTCACGGCGAGAGGCCATCCATTGGTCGGCAGTTTTCACTGCCGTTCCATTGGCTGATACCAGTGGATCGGGCAGAGTGAACGCGGGCATCGGTGGGTCGGCTGGAAAATGCTCTTGGGCGTTGACCGAAACGCTCGCCACAAGAAATGCAAACGACACAAAACACATGACGCGGAGTATCGAGCGCACGAGTAAAGACATGAGGATATTCCTTCGATGATGCTATCGCTTAGCTTGCAAACTGCCGTAGCCACTGGAGGTGGCGCGTTTTCAGATCGCGGTAAATGTCCGGAAATTTGTCTGCGACATCGGTCGTTTCGCCCAGATCGGCGTCCAGATCGTATAGCTCGAACTTCGCGCGCTCGGCCTCGTCGGCGGCTTTATCAAATTTGCCGTGGTGATTCGAAATCTGGCCGACCATTTTCCATTTGCCGTGCAGCGCGGCGACATCGCCATAAAGGTCCCAATACAAATAGCGATCCGGCAACTTGCCGTGCGCCGGGTCGCGTAATAGAGGCAGCAGGTTGACACCATGGACCGGGAATTGTCCATTTTTTGTCGGCACTCCGACTCCGGCAGCAGACAGGATCGTCGTGAAAAGGTCAAAGTGGACTGCGCTTTCATGGCTGATCGAACTCGGTGGAATGACGCCGGGCCACTGCATCACCGCGGGCACACGGATGCCGCCCTCGTAGGTATCGCCTTTTCCGCCGCGAAGCGGACCATTGTTCGAAGGATACGTATGCAGAATCCCGCCGTTGTCGGATACGAAAACTACCAGCGTGTTGGACTCCAGCCCTAAGTCACGAAGCGTGGTGAGCAGATCGCCGACGCGGCTGTCAGCGTGACTCATAACGGCGCAGTAATCGCGTCGCGGTTCCGGTACGCCGAGTTGCTCGTATTTGGCAAGCCACTCGGGCTTAGCCGAGTTCGTGCTTCGCTCGGAGCTGCGCAGCGGGCCGTGGACAGCGTTGAAAGGGACGTAGCAGAAAAACGGATGGCTTTTGTTGGCTTTGATGAACTCGATCGCGTTGTCGGCGAACAGATCGGTCGTGTGCTTGCCTATCGAAAGGTAGGATTCGCGGTTATGAAAGATTTTCGAGTTGCGACCGAGCCAGTAGGCATGTGACCCGCCGATGAAGCCGAGGAATTCGTCAAATCCGCGGGCATTGGGTAAGTTTCGTTCGTCGTTGCCCAGGTGCCATTTGCCGAAGCAACCCGTGGCATAGCCGGCTGCGTGCAACAGCTGTGGCAACAGGACGATATCGTCTTTGAAACGCCGGACGTTGTCGCGCTTCTCGCCATTGGCGGCAGGCGCGTTGGCGTCGTTGGCGCCGCGCCACATGCCGTTTTCCAGCGAATACTGGCCCGTCATCAGCGACGAGCGAGTGGGGGAACAAAGCGGATTGACGCGAAACTGCGTAAAGCGAATTCCTCGCTTCGCGATTTCTTCCATGACGGGCGTTTGCAGCTCGGTGTCTTTCCAAAACACGGTCGAGTCGCCATAGCCCATGTCGTCGGCGACGACGAGCAGAATGTTCGGGCGTCGAGTACTGAGCTGCTGAGGAAAACATTGTGAGGTCGCAATTAGCAATAGCGACGCGGCGGCAAATATTGCGAGCTTCCGCACAAGAGCGGCCATTGCGGCCAGTATTGATGACGATTTCACTATTTACTCTCCCGACGAACTCTTTTATTCACTCAATGTCTTGCGAATCTCAAGTAGCGCACCCGTACCCGGTTGGAATTTATCATCGATCACCCACGCGTTCCGCAGCAAGATATAGAGCGATCCAGACTTACTGAAGCGAAGGTCCACCGGCCGCGACAAGCCGGTCGCGAAGTCTTTCGCAACTTGAGGCTGGTCGGGATCGATTGTTTTAATCCAGCCGTGGACAAAATCGGCGAAGCAATAGCGATTGTGCCATTCGGCTGGCCAGATTGACGCGGGTGGACAGAAGTCACCGCCGGCGATCGATGCATGAGGATAGTAAAACGAAGCACCGACGAACCGTGCATCTTTCGATGGGCCGTGTTCAATCGCCGGCCAGCCATAGTTAGAGCCGGCCTTGCCGATATTGATTTCTTCGCGTTCGCCACCGACGTCGTTGATAAACAATTCACCACTGCCTGGCCGAACGGCAAACGTGAACGGATTTCGCAGGCCCAGTGCCCAAATTGCCTGATATTTGCCCGTTGTCTCTCCCAAAAGCGGATTGTCGGCAGGGATCGATCCATCCGGGTTCAGCCGCAGGATCTTTCCTTGGAAAGTATCTAGCCGCTGAGCTGGAACGCCAGCGGTCTGGTCGCCGATTGCCGCATACAGCTTGCCATCGGTCCCAAAATGGAGCGCCCCGCCCTGATGTCCCGCGGGCACTTTGCCGCCTAATTGCCGCTGATCGTCGCCTTCGAGAAGAATGTGCTCGGTGCCGGGCACGACTTGATCGCCAGCAATAATGAAGCGGCTAATGACATGATGAGGATACGGCTCCTTTGCTACGTAACAGACGTAAAGATGTGGGTTTCTCGGAAAATCAGGGGCGACCGTGACGCCGATTAATCCGCGTTCCCAAGTGCTATCAACGTCCAGCTTGAGCATGGGCTGCTGAAGGAGTTTGCCATCGCGCACCACGCGCAGCGTCCCCGTTTGTTCGCAAATCAGAATGCGTCCGTCGGCTAGCACTACCATGGCCGTGCAGCCGGTAAGGCCCGTTGCGATAGTGCTTACCTCAAAGCCTTGCGGCAGCTTGATCGGTCCGGTAATGCCCGCGCCGGGAGTTGGCTTGCCGCCGGCGCGCAACGTTTCCAAATAGGCGATCAAATCGGCGAATTGCTCCGGCTTCAATTGTTCCACGACGCCCTGGGGCATTAGTGAAAGCGGGCTTTCACTGCGCTCGGCGACGTCACGTGTCTGCAGCGTGAGCCGCTTGTTATTCGCATCCAGCAGGGTGAGCTGGTCAGCGGCTTGTTCCTTGGCGATCCCCGTATGAACCGTGCCGTCGTTCATGACGACCAGCGAAGTGCGATAGCCTTCGACGATCTGCCGCGAGGGCTCCAGCAGCGACTCGATCAGATGTGGCCGGCCGAATTTGCCTCCGATGTGCGTCAGATCTGGCCCGACTTCGCCTCCTTGGTCCTTAACGCGGTGGCAGACGGCACATTTCGTGATCGACTCGTTGAAAAACAGCTCACGGCCGCGAGTCACATCGCCCGGGTGCGTCAGGGCATATCGTTCGAGCTCCAGGCGTTGTGCGGCTGTCTCTGGGCCGTGGCTGTTAGCGCCGATTGTCATGTCGTCGAGTGCAAAGCAGCCCGTTCCAACGAGAAGGGTTAGTCCAAACGCTTGCACGGTTGACATGGCTCGCACGCGAATAACGGCCGTTTTCGGTGATACGTCTCTTTGGATCGATTCCAATGTAACCGTCTGATTCTCTTGCGTCTTGTGTTGTAAGAGAATAACCACGGCGTTCGGTAAACAGGGACTCATTGGGTCCGACGATCTAACCATGTCAGTACTCGATAAATTCCGCTTGGACGGCAAGCGACTGTTCATTACGGGCGGCAGTCGGGGATTGGGCCGCGAGATGGCGCTGGCTTGCGCGGATGCAGGAGCGGATTGTATTTTGGTGGGCCGCGAGCACGCGCCATTGGCAAAAACGGCGGAAGACGTGCGGTCACTGGGACGGCAGGCATTTACCATTCAGGCGGATGTGAGTAACACGACCGAATGCGAGGGGGCGTGTCAGCGGGCGCTGGCGGAGTTCGCTCCGATCGATATTCTGATCAACAATGCGGGCGGGAGGCGGCAAAATATTGCCACGGAGGAAATGCCGCTGGAGGTGTGGCGCGAGCTGATGGATTTGAACCTGACGAGCACGTTTTTGTGCACGAAGCTGATTGGCGGGGCGATGGTGGCGCGAAGTAAGGGTGGGCGGGTGATCAATATTGCGTCGATCAATGCTTTGGTTGCGGGGCGGAAGATTGCGGGGCGGCATTATGAGACGGCTAAGGCGGCGGTGGTGCAGTTTACGAAGGCAACGGCGGCGGATTGGGCACCGCATGGGGTGACGGTGAATGCGATTTTGCCGGGTGGCTTTATGACGGATGCGAATTTGAGGTGGAAGCAGCTGAATCCAGAGGTGATCGAGGCGTTTCAGCAGCAGATTCCGATGGGGCGTTATGGCGAGCCGCACGAGCTGGGGCCCTTGGCCGTTTATTTGGCGAGCGAGGCGTCGGCGTATATGACTGGGGCGGCGCTGGTGATCGATGGTGGTTATACGTTGTGGTAATGTCGAATCGAGTTCTTTTGCGGAGATAGCAATGAGAAGCGGCAGGCACTCGCGAAGAGCATTTTTGGCTTGTGGGGCGGGTATGCTGAGTACTTTCGCAGCATGGCAGCTGGCTGGTGACGAGCCGGCGCCGGTTCCAAATGTTATGGATCGGTTGCGGCAGCAGATTGATGATGCGCCGCTCGAAATGCGTTTGAAGGAGATGAGTGCGAGTGATTGTCGGGCGTTTCAAGAGCGATTCAGGGCGAAGTTGAAGGAGAGATTGGGGCCGTTTCAGCCGCCGGAGTTGTGGAAGACAAAAATGGTGAGCTCGGTGGCGCTGGATGGGTATCGTCGGGAGGAGTTGGTGCTGGAATCCGAGGGTCTGCCGGCATTGCCGATGTATTTGTTGGTTCCGGATGCGTCTCGGAATGGTCGGCGGCCGTGTGTTTTGGCGCTGCATGGGCATGGGGAATTTGGGCATCACGCGATTGCGGGCCGGGATGATTTGCCGGGGGTTGCAAAGGCCATTGCGGGGGCGAATTACGACTATGGGCGGCAGCTTGCGGTGCGTGGCTACATGGTGGCTTGTCCGTGCTTCACGCCGTTCGGTGATCGGCTGGGCGGTCGCGAGGCGTTCAAGCAGCGCGATCCGTGCGACGATGTGTTTTTGCGGATGATGGCGCTGGGGCGAGTGTTGTTGGGGGAGAATTTGCGGGATGCGTTGTGGGCGTTGAATCATCTGCTGCGGCAGGAGCAGGCGGATGCCGAGCGAGTGGCGTGTGTTGGTTTGTCGTTGGGTGGGCGAATGGCGATGCTGACGACGGCGCTGGAGCCGCGGATTCGCGTGGCGGTGATATCGGGGGCGCTGAATGTGATGCAGGAGCGGCTGGCGCAGCCGTATAGTTGTGGCGCCCAAATCATTCCTGGGATGTTGCAGTATGGTGATGTGCCGGAGATCGGGGCTTTGATCGCGCCGCGCTTTGCGGTATGGGAAATGGGGTCGCGGGATAATTTGGTGAAGCCGAAATGGGCCGAGGAAGCGATTGGGCGGATGCGCAAAGCATACCGGGCGCTGGGCGCGGACGATCATTTAGTGATCGATCGGTTCGAGGGTGGTCATCAGTGGCATGGTGAGGTGGGGTACAAGGTAATGGAGCAGGCGCTGGTTTGATGGAGTTGGGCGATCGGACGCGCTAAAGTTCGAAGTTTTTTCATTACGACGGCGGTTTGGTTCGGCCGGAAGTTGTTGGTGGGTTGGGAGTTGGGGAATTGGAGGTTAAGGGCGTTGCGCTCAAGTTGAGCGCAGTCGGGTCCAAAGTCCAATGTCCAAAGTCCCAGGTTGCGGAACGTCGGGCGGAAATGGTGACGGCTAACGTGGGGAGGATTTTTGTCTTGGAAGAGTTCATGGAAGTGCTGATGGGGCTGGGGGTTTGGTGATTCACGCGGGCTAACAGGGGGCTCACATTTGGGTTGGTGTTAGCGCTGGCTGGGGAGGAAATGCCGCGTTCCGAGTACTTGGGTTGGGGCCGCGCGCAGTTCGGGCTTGGCTGACGACGATGTCAGACTTGGGGCAGTGATGCCCCTCCCTAATACCTATTGCAATTTCGGGGAAAAACCGGGCCAGAATGCGGAAGACCGCAAGGGGAAGCGGCTGTTGATGGAAGTTGGGAGACCTGGGGCCGAAGTTCTGGCACGGTCGGGAGACCGCGCCAGAACTTGTGGGCGTAAAGGGTGAGAAACGAGAACGGCTACTTGCGTTTGGTGATGGTTGCGGACGGGTCGGACATAAGGAGAAGGAGGGCGGCGTCGGTCGCGGAGGCGTGGGACGAAGGGGGTGGGTCGGCAATGCCTTGGGGGTTGGTGTTGCCGGAGGCGAGAGCGAAGTTGCTCGCGGGGGACTGAGAGCCGCTAATGCGAGAGGCGGCGGCGGAGAAGTCATAGACCTTGTCTGTCGATGAATCGACGATCCAGATGTCGCTGACGTGGGAGGGGTCGATCGTGATGCCGGTGGGGCTGCCGCCGCCGGAAACGATCGTCCAGGAGCCGAGCAATGAGCCGGAGAGGTTGTATTTGAAGACTTTATCAGTGAGTCGGGCGTTGTTCACGATCCAAATGCTCGTGCCGTCGGTGACGAGGTCAGTGGGATCGCCGTTGCTGCTGTTCAGGGTGAAGCTGCTGGCGGCGTTTTGGCTGCCAGAGAGGCGCGAGGCGGCTCCGGTATAGCGATAGACTTTGTCGCCTTTGGCATCGACGATCCAGATGTCCGTGCCATTTGTTGTCACGCCTTGAACGTCGGCATTTGAGGGCAGCGAGCCGGCAGACCAGGAACCGAGAAGGCCGCCGGACTTGCTATAGACATAGACGTTTTTGTTGGCGTCCACGACCCAGACTTTGTCGCCGGCGATGGTGCTGGCCGCGCCGCGGGGAGTCGAATTGCCGGAGTTAATGGCGTAGTTTTCGATCGCGACGCCGTTGGCGGCGTATTCGAAGGTTTTGTTGGTTGAACCGTCGTCGGCAACATAGAACTTGGTGGGCGGTGCATCGTCGTTGATGATATTCGCGACGGCATTGCCCACGAGGATGCTGCCGCCGGACGGATTTGCGAGCAAAACCGCAAAACTCTCGTCAGATTCATTGAGGGAGTCGGCGTTTACGCTGATTGAAATCGTTTTTGTCGTCTCGCCGGGATTGAAGGTCAGAACGCCCGAGGCCGCAATGTAGTCGCCGCTGGCCGCAGTGGCGCTGCCGTCGGCGGTTGCCCAATTGACGCTGGTCGTGCCGGCGGAGTCGCCGGTGCGCGTGACAGTAAAATTGAAAAGTGTTGTGCCGCCGGTTCCTTCGGCACGAGACACGCCGGCGACACTTACTTGCGGCGGTGGTGGAACCAGATTGAAGGCCATCAAGAACACATCGTCGCCACCTTGGCTCGTCAGCGTGCCGCCGTTGGGGAAAGCGGCAGTCGATTCGAAGCTGCCCGACAGATAAAGGGTTCCACCGATGAGTGCTTCGACGCGGGCGTTTTCCATGCCGGGACCGCTGACTTGCCAAACCTGCTGATACGCGCCGGTCGAGGTGTCGAGCTGCAGCACAAAGCCATCGGTCGTTTGTAAGCCGGGACCAGGGCTGGTGCCGCCGTTGATCACCTCGCCGCCCGGCGCGGCAGGATTGAAATCGACGGTCGGCGAGCCGAAGTATCCCGCGACGTAGAGCTTTCCCGTCAGCGGGTCAACCAAACTCGTGCTGGCAAACTCGCCGAGCGAACCGCCATACGATTTGGCCCAGAGAAGGGAGCCGTCTGACTTGCTGTACTTGGCGACTACGGCGTCGTTAGAAGCACCGCCGTTGAGAATGGCGGTTCCTGGGCCGGGATCAAAATCCACGCTGCCATAGAAATCGCCCGTGTAATAGAGGCCGGTGTCGTCGGTAGTTAAGCGGCTACTGGAGGCACTGCTCGATTGAATCACCTGTAGCCATTGCAGTGAGCCGGACGTGGTGTATTTACCTAAAAAGACGTTCAACCAATCGGTACCCGCAGCGGTGCGATTCGCTGTGCCCGGGCCTGGATCAAAGTCGGCGGTGCCGGCGAAGTATCCTCGCAGATAGAGGTCGTTTCCTTCGATTTGCAGATTGGTGATGGTTTGATTGTCCATGCCGCCGATCTGCCAGGCTGAGACGTAATTGCCGCTCGTGTCCCAGGTCAACACGGCAGCGTCATAGTTATTGACGGCAGTTAAATTTGCCGTGGCGGGGCCGGGATCAAAGTCAACGGTGTTTTGAAAACGTACGGCCATAACGGCGTTGTCGCCCGCGAGCTTGAAGTCGTAGATCGCGTCATCGGCCGTTCCGCCAAAACGCTTGGCCCAGACGGTCGCGCCGGTCGCGGCATCGAGCTTCAGCAACACGGCGTCCGCGCCGCCGGCGCTGGTCAAAATGCCGACGCCAGGTCCGAAATCGACCGTGCCGGCAAAGATTCCGGCCGCATAGACGAACTCTCCCGCGGCCTCATTGGAGTACATGGCTCGCAGGGCATAGTCGTAGTCCGTTCCTCCGAACCGCATGGCCCACAGCAGTGCGCCGTCCGGGTTGTATTTTGCGACGTAGGCGTCGCTGGCGCCGGCACTGCTCAAATTGGCGACGCCAGGTCCCGGATCGAAATCGGCCGGCTGCGAATAAAAACGGCTGGCGGTGTATAGATTGCCAGCGGGATCGATTGACTGGCTGGCGTTGTTGAGCTCGTCGGCGGAGCCACCGAAGGATTCGAGGAATGTGGTGAGGAGATTTCGTTGCTCGAGAGGCTCAAGTCGGAGGCGGCGGGCGAGCGCGGAACGCGGAGCGCGGAATGCGGAGTGACGGACAGCGGAACGGCGGTTGGTCTTCATGTTGGATTGGTCTTGTTGGCCTGCCTACAATGAAGACGCCTTGGGCCGGCGCGCAAGCCGTGCGCTGGCTGTGGCGTTTGCTTTGGGACGGCCGTGTTATGCTTGCAGCAAAACACAGCCACCCGAGGCGATCTACCGGCCGCTGGAGCTGATCTCTTGCCGGAGTGTGCTTCAGCGGCCGGGTTTGTTTAGGGACGGTTCAAAGTTTCGAGTTCAAGGTTCCAAGTTGGCGGGGAATTGTGACAGGAGCGTGGTATAATTGGGTCGGAGAAATGCGATGACGATTACGATTGACGCCACGTATGAGGATGGGGTTTTGAAGCCGGCGGAGCCGTTGCCGTTCGCTGAGGGTACGCGGGTGCGGGTGACGATCGAGAAGCTGATTTTTCCAGACGGCTCGCTGGTGGATATTGGCGAGCCGCCAGTCGGACCGTAAGTCGATGATTTTGGGGGGAGTTACACGCATGGCAACGGCGGTTAAGACAGAGCACCCGCACATTGTCCGGCTGGAAGGAGTTTGCGGCGGCGAACCGGTGATTGACGGCTTGCGCGTCACGGTGCGGCACGTAGCGACGCTGCATCAGCAGGGGGAAAGCGTGGCGGAGATTTCTAATGCGCTGGATGTGACGGAAGCTCAGGTGTTTCATGCCCTGAGCTATTACTCCGATCATCAGGATGAAATCAATGCCCTGATCGCCGAGGAAGAGAAGACGCATGGCCGATTCATCCAGCGATAGCGGGCTCTTCGTTCGGCTATATCTCGATCGCCATATCCATACCCGCCTGGCCGAAGACTTGGTCGAGCGGGGCTTTGATTGCTTGACGACGCAAGAGGCACGACTGGATACCGCCAGCGACGAGGAGCAGCTGGCGTTCGCAGCCTCGCAATCACGGGCCATACTCACCTTCAATATTCGCGATTTCGCCCCGCTGCATGAGCAGTGGACCGCATCTGGCCGACTGCATAGTGGGATTATCGTGTCACGGCAGCTTGGCAGCCGGCAATATGGCCTGCTGCTGGCGAGAATACTGCGGTTACTCGACGGTTTTACTAGGGATGAAATGGCCGGCAGCTTCATCCATTTGGAGCAGTTCAAGGAATAATCACTGGAGGTCATTGCGGTCGGTCGATGGTGGCGATGAAGTCGCTGGGCGTGGCGGAGGTGTTGAGCAACGATCGACATTTTGAGCAGGAGGGGTTTGCAGTTTTGTATTCTTGATGGTGACGCCGGGATTATTGTGATGCCTCTTGCAGGCCCCGTTTGCGAGCAAACGGGGCCACCCCACGCGGCGGAGGTGTTGAGCAACGATCGCTATTTTGAGCAGGAGGGGTTTACGGTGTTGTTTCCTTGAGAGGGACGGCAGGATTTATTACGACGCTTCTTTCAGGCCCTGTTTGCGAGCGAGCGGCCACCCAGCGTCAGCTTGAACAGGATGGGTTTACGGTTTTGTTTCCGTGGCTCGTTGGTTGAAATGCTCGGTATGGAGTTTTTCGAGGGCGGCCAGGCGAGATTTGTATTGGGGGTCGTCCGGAAATTCAGCGGTTCGGCCGTGGTAGAGCTGAATGGCTTCAGTTAGCAGAGCCGCGACTTGGAGCTTGCGGGCGTCTGCTGCGTCAGACCAGTTGCCCGTCTCGTCGGGCTTGTCAATTTTGAGGTGTAGGTGTACGAGGCTCTGTAGTGATTGGGTTACGCAGACCTTCCAATATTGCGGGATATCGTTCTCGCGTAAGATCAATTCTCGAGAGCTGCGTAACAGCAATTCATAAGCTTCGAGAAGCTTGGCATTGGCTGCCGCAGGGTCGGTGACTTTTAATTCGCCGGCGGCACCGGAAATGAAGCTACACAAGACGGAGACGCGATTGGATGTTCCCCACCACTTCGGGAACTCCTTTTCCGACCAAGTGGCATACTGGCGACAATAGGACTCGGCTGCGAGGAATTTTCGCTGACGATATAAAGTCCAGGCGAGCTCGTTCACGGCTTCCATCGTGGCGGGGTGGTCCTTGCCCAGTTGCTCTTCACATTTCGCGACCAACTTGCGCGCGACGGCCTCAGCTACGTCGTGTCTTCCGAGTCTCGTGGCTTTCGCAATGTCGGCTTGCAACGAGGAGATCCGACCGAAGTGCTGGGCGTCGAGTCTTTCAAGGGTGATTAGGCGGGATTTGTAATCGGCGTTGTCGGGAGCTTCGTCGGCGAGGGTCCGAGCAACAACAATACCTTCAGCCAGAAGAGTTTCGGCTTTCTCAAGACGCGCCTTATTAGCTGTTTCATCGCGAGCCGAGTCTGGAATCTGTCCAAGCAGCAATTCGGCCTGCTTCAAAATGGTTTCGCACAGCGACGCTCGAAAATTCTTTTGGCCGATGCCGATTGCGATTTGACGTGCGACGGTGATCGCTTCATCGAGGAGTGCCTCGGCTTCTTCGGGATGTCGGGATTTTACTCGGGCAGCAAAGTCGCGCAACATTTTCGTGAACTGATCCTTGTTCCAACCGGAAATATCAATGCCTTCGGTAATTCGCTGTCGACTGATCGCCACCGCCCGTCGAGAGAAATCATCGGACTCGTCGGGCGAAGTCAACAAGAGCTGTCGGGCTCGATGCAGAAAATGGCTCGATCGGCTGCTGGAAAGCGGATCGTCATTCTTCTCGACAGCTTTAACAAACTCGCCGTAAGCGCGATCGGCTTCCGCAGTTCTTCCCATACTGTGTAGCAGGCTGGCGACACTGCCCCAGGACTGCGCCTCCATGTCTCGGAACTTGCGCCAACTTCGCAGCAGCTCGGTCTCTTTAACGCCAGCATCCGCGAGCTTTCCAAATAAGTCTGCCGATCGGCGATGGAATTCCAATGCTTTTTGGCGGTCTGGCGATTTAGCAAAACGTCGTTGGTGAGCGCCTGCGCCAAAGTAGCCATCTGCGAGGGATTGCAGATACTTCATGTTACTGGGTTCGCTGGCGACGAGTTCTTCCAGGATCGCGATGGGCTCGGCATAGCGACGTTCTTCGTACGTATCCGGGTCGCCCACTGGCGCATAAAAGCGGAGGCGAACTTTGGCGTAGGCATGGCGGACTTCGGGATCGTTGTCGGAATCGGCGAGCAGCCGTTCATAGAGATCCAAAGCATCTTTGGCAAGCCTTTGTTGGAAATCAGGCGGCAGGAACGGAATTCCCTCGACATCTTCAGCGAATTTTGACAACAGCCGATCCGTAGCCTCTAGCGCCGATTCGAAATTCCTGTTGGCCCGCCGACGCTCGCTTTCGACCCGCTCGCGCTCGCTCTCGGCCCGGAGACGCTCGCTTTCGGCGCGTTGGCGCTCGCGTTCGGCCCGGTCGCGTTCGCGATTGGCGCGATCGCGTTGGGCTTCGGCGTCGCGGCGGGCTTGTTCTGCTTCGCGGCGGGCTTTTTGTTCGCTGGAGAAGTGGTTATCGGCAACCTGACGCGCGCGATTGGCCTCGACGGCTTGCCAGGCGCTGACGGCTGTGCAGATCAGGAGCGTGGCGGCCAGCGCGGCAGCAGTCGTGAAGGCGGTTTTGTGTTTGTGCGCAAATTTGCGGAAGCGGTAGAGGGTGGACGGCGGGCAGGCGAGGACGGGTTCGTCTTTGAGATAACGTTGTACGTCGGCGGCGAAGGAAGAGGCGGATTCGTAGCGGCGTTCGCGGTCTTTGTCGAGGGAGCGGGAGACGATCCAGTCGAGCTCGGACAGACGAGGGACTCGGGGCTCGGGGTTCGGGGTTGTGGGGCGTTTTTCCAATTCGCTCCCCTGAGTCCCGAGTCCCGAATCCCGAGCCCCCGTTTTCCGTGTTCGCGCCAAACGGGTGCTGACCGTTTCGGGTTCGACTTCGCGGATGATGCGGCGCATTTCGTCGAAGCCGGCGGCGCGGAGGGTTTTGCTGTCGAAGGGGGTGGTGCCGGTGAGGAGCTCGTAGAGGAGGACGCCGAGGGAGTAGATATCGGCGCGGGTGTCGATGTCGAGGCCGGAGAGCTCGGCTTGCTCGGGGCTCATGTAGGCGGGGGTGCCGATCATTTGGCCGTAAGCCGTGAAGAGCGTTTTTTCGGTGAGCTGCTGACTGGTGGCTTTGGCGACGCCGAAATCGAGCAATTTGGGGACCGGACGGCCGTCGTGCAGCGTGACCATCACGTTCGACGGCTTAAGGTCGCGATGAATGATGCCTTTTTGATGAGCGTGCTGGACGGCGTGGCAGATTTGGATGAAGAGCTGCAGGCGATCTTCGAGGGCGAGGTGGTTGTCGTCGCAGAAGTCGGTAATTGGAATCCCTTTGACCAGTTCCATCACAAAGTATGGCCGGCCGCTTTCGGTTGCTCCGGCATCCAGCACCTTGGCGATATTCGGGTGATCCATCAGCGCGAGCGCCTGCCGCTCGGATTCGAAGCGGGCGATGATTTCCTTGGTGTCCATGCCCGGCTTGATGATCTTCAGGGCGACCTTGCGGCGGACGGGCCGCTCTTGCTCGGCCATGTAAACCACACCGAAGCCGCCTTCGCCGATTTGCTGCAGGAGTTTGTAGGGGCCGATCTTCGTGCCAGGCCCTTCCGAGAGCGGGCGAAATTCCTGCGTAAGGTCGCGACTGTCAAATACAATGGCTGAGTGCGGCGCTTCTAGAAATCTGCTGGCCTCAGCATGAGCCGCGAGCATTTTTTCGAGTCGATCGCGCAGGGGCGCATCGCCGTGGCAGGCATCATCGAGATACAGCAACCGCTCGTGAGGCTGCTTGTCCAGGGCGGCGCTAAAAAGCCGTTCTAAAGCATCAATATTGTGCATGATGAAAGCTCGCTATTTATCAATGCGAGAACGGGCGTCAAAACCCTTCAGGCTCTGAGCATAATTCTGAAAAAAATTGCGGACACAGCCCTGGCCAGTCCAATTGCCGGGTCTGCGGATCACGGCTCTAAGATCGTAACTCGGTATAGAGCCATGACTTGGCGAAGGCCCAATGCCGTTCCGCTGTCGATAAAGAGATCCCCAGGGCATTAGCAGCCTCAGCCATTGTCAGGCCCGCGAAATATCGCAGCTTCACAAGTTCAGCCTTTAGGACATTGGCAGCCGCAAGTTTGCTCAAGGCTTCGTCCAAGGCCAGCAAGTCAAGCGATGGTCCTTCGCTGACGATGCAGGCCGTGGTGAAATCGATTTGTTCGTGTTTGGCGCCGCGCTTGAGCTGTTTTTTGCGACGCGCCGATTCGATCAGAATTCGCCGCATTGCCTCCGCTGCGGCTGAAAAGAAATGCCCGCGGCTATCCCATTTTAAATTGCCGTCATTTTCGACAAGGCGAACGTATGCCTCATGCACAAGGGAGGTTGCGCTGAGCGTTTGCCCAGACTTTTCTCTGCCAAGGCGAATCGCCGCGAGCTTCTTCAACTCGGCATAAACCAGAGGCAGCAGTTTCTGAGCTGCCTGCGGATCGCCTTGTTCGATTTGCGAGAGAATGCGCGTGACGTCGGACATGCGGAGCAGGATAGCTGGAATGGTGGAGGCGGGCAAACTTGGCCCGAAGCTTTTGTCGGGATTAGGGGTGATGGCGTTGTGGAATTGTGGCGGGCCGGCGCTCGCAAGGTCGCTAGTCCCACCCTATGGCGGGTAACGGCTAACATTTAGGCAGTGTTGGTCTGGTGGGGGCAAAGTGGAGTTGATCCGAGAATGGCGAATGTTTTTTTGGGCTGTCCGACGTACGACGGGACGATGAGTGCGCTGACAGCGCGGGGGATGTTTGCGACGGCGAGCGAGAGGCATCGGGTTTATACGGCGGTGGGGGATTTTTCGCTGGTGTCGCTGAATTGCAATCGATTGTGGTGCATGGCGCTGAATACGCGGCAGGCCAACGATTTGCAGTGGTTTGCGATGCTGCATGCGGATATCGGGCCGGAGCGGTGGTGGGTGGATAAATTGATTGCGGAGGCTGAACGCTGTAACGCCGATTTGCTTTCGGCTGTTGTGCCGATCAAGGATGCGGAAGGGCTGACGAGCACGGCGATTTTGAAGCCGGGCGGACCGTTGGGCGGGTTTGTTCGGCTAACGATGTCGCAGGTGCGGCATCCGTCGTTTCCGGACACGTTTGACGTTCAGGCGGCGGTCGAGAGACTGGCGAAGCTGCCAGAGGAGTTGCGGCTGCTGGATTTGCCGAGAGAGGCGCTGTTGGTCAACACGGGCTGCATGGTGATGCGGCTCGACCGGCCGTGGGCGGACGAGCGGCTGTGGTTTGACGATCTGAACGGCATTGTCCGGATCAATGGGGAGCTAACGGCGATTTGCAAATCGGAGGATTGGAATTTTTCGCACCGCGTGGCGCAACTGGGCGGGAAAGTGATGGCGACGAGGATCGTCAAGCTGACGCATCGCGGTGTCAGCGATTATTCATCCGATCAAGTGTGGGGTAAGCCGCGGGATGTGAATTAGAGCCTATCCATAATTCCCTCACCCCGGCCCTCTCCCGAGAGGCAAAGGGAGAGACCCTATTGGTCGAGTCCGGGAAACAGTGAGTTGAAAAAGGCGCCGCAAACCTTACCAAGCGCCAACGAGCTCGTTCGCGGAGGTTTTTGCGGAAGAAATTTTGGGATTGGAGGAGAAGGTTTCATCGACAAGGTTCGTCGATAACGTTTGGGCGAGCGAGAAACGTTCGTGATCATGCCACCAGGAGCTGGCGTCTTGGAGCGACCAGGAACCGGCGGCCTGCGCGCAATCGAGCAGCTCGGCGAGTTCACGGGCGCTTTGAGGGCGCTTGTCGCGGCTTTTTTCGAGGCAGGCCAAGAGAACAGCTTGCAGCTCGGGCGAGACTGGCTTTCCTAATCGCTCCGAGGGCGAGTCGGGAATCGTATTGACGTGGTCGTGGCAAAGCTCAAGCAGCGTGCTGGCGGTGAACACGGGTTGGCCGGTGAGCAGGAAATAGCCGAGGGCGCCCATGGAGTAGATGTCGCTACGGGCATCGACGCGGTCGGGCGCCTGGATGGCTTCGGGCGACATGTAAAGTGGAGTGCCAGCCATGGTGCCGGACTGCACCGTGATTTTCGTTTCGTCGAGGGCTTTGACCAGACCAAAATCCAATACCTTGACGACGTCAACCTCGCCTCCGCGACGATTCAGCATGACATTGGCGGGCTTAATGTCGCGATGCACCAGTCCGAGCGAGTGAGCTTCGGAGATCGATGCACACACGCCCTTCAGAATGTGAATGACGCGCCCTTCGGGCTGGGGGCCGCAAATCTCGACAAGCTGCAGCAAGTTGAGCCCATCGAGATACTCCATGGCGTAATAAAAGAGGCCTTCGGGAGTGCGACCGTAATCGTAGATCGCGATCGTACTGGGATTGTTGAGCTTGCAGGTGGTCTGCACTTCGCGCTCGAAGCGTGCGATGGAGAACTCATTCACCATGTCGGGATTGAGCATTTTGATGGCCGTGGGCCGCCGCAGCATAGCGTGGTGGCCTTTATAGACGACACCCATGCCGCCCGCGCCGAGCTTTTCCTCCAAGCAATACTGGCCCAGTCGTTTGGCTTCGAGAGCGGCTTTTTGGGCTGCTCGTTCCAGGCGCGCGACGACGAGCGTGAAGACGAAAATCGCTGCGGAACTCAGGGCAAGGAGACAAAAAATCGAGAAAAAGGCCCAATGCAAAATAACAAGCGGGCGATAGGCTTCGTCGTGGTCCATTTCCGTGACGATGCCCATCTCGTACTTTGGCAGCCATGTGTAAGCACCGACGGATGGCCGACCGCGATAATCGGCGTAGGAATCCGTCAAGACACCCGTCTTGCCAGAGAGCGCGGCGCCGGCAATTCGGTTCAGCGGCTGCTCGCCGCGGCGAACATTTGGCCGGAAGCCGTGTGTCATGTCGCCGCCGGGATCACGAAGCGAGATGTTGAGAATGGATTGGGCGTCCTCGGTGTCGGGCAGCAGCCCGATGCGTATCAACTGGTCGTCGAAGCGGCTGTTGGAAACCATCAGGCCGTCTTTGTTGATGGCGTAAGTCTCGCCGGTCTCACCCATGCGACCCATTTGGAGCATCTGCGTGAACTCACGTTCGGGGCAAACGCGCAAGCCGAGAGCGGCGATGACTTTCTGATTGGCGTCATAAATCGGAGCGACGACGAACATCGTGGGGACGCCGGTTCGCGTTCGCCCGCGCTCGTCCGCGATCATGACGACGCTGGAGAATGGCGTGCTGACAGTGACCTGCCCTTCGAGGGCGCGGCCCAGAAAAGTTTCGTATTCAGGGATTCTCCGACCGAGAAAATCCGGGTTGGTGGCGGCGAGGACCCGGAATTCTTTGTCCATCAAGATATAGCGGATGAAGTTGTGAGCCGACATGCCGGCGGTGAGCTCGTGCGTGAGTTGGCTCTGCAGAGAGCGTAGGCTTGGCGGAGATGGCGGGATCGTTTCTAGGGACTTGGCGAGCGTGGGGTCAACGGCGGGTTGCGGCGCCGCAATCAGTTGGGCCGTCAGTTCGCGCACCTGCGAATCATTGGCGAGGGACTGGGCGTTCGATTCCTGGATTTGCAGCCAGGTTTCGAGCATGGAGCGCTGGACATGGAGAAACGTTGTGAGCTGCGACTGCAAGCTCGCCTTCATCGTGCGCTCGATGGCGACGTGGATGCCATAGCCGATACCCGCAAGCAACAGGACGGCCAAGATGGGCCAGATCCAGAGCTGTTTTTTCAGGACCAGGCCTGTCCGTGAGGCAGCGCGGCCGGCGGGCGTGTCGCCAAACGCGATGCGGGCTGAGGCGGCCTGGCGGTCAGGCTTAGGTCGCCGAATGAAGGAAGTGAACCAGTTGAGCATAGCGCTGCCTTTAAGTGACGGCCTGAGAAGCTGCCCAAGCGTACTACGGCAGAATCGATGGGGCCGTTATTTGGTCCACCGTCACCACAAATGTGCGCGGAATCTTTGATGCGATCGTTATAAGTGCTAGAGGCAACAGATCCGCGACACGGCTAAGCTGTGCCTCCGCCGCTGCGGATGGCTGGCTTGATATCAAAGCGGCGAATCGCGGCTCCGCGCGCGTCGAGCTGTTCGTGGTTACAAAGTTATTCGGTATCGACGCGCCATTTGCGGCATCGATCGAATTGAGTAAGGGTTTCGCCGACCGAAAGCACTTCGGCGTGAACGACCGACGAATCTGGCAAGTTGGAAAGAAACTATATTTGCAAGAATGTTGATCGATCGAAAGTTACGTCGATGCAAACGATGGTGTTGGCCAACTCGGGCCGCTGGGACCAACGCCCAAGGCCTCGCGGTCCTATGGGCTAAACGTGCAATCATTCGGGTTCGTTCACTTCTTCTTGAAGCTGGCACCAGCGGTCTTCGGCCTCGGCGAGCTGAGTGGTTAGCGCGGTAACTTCATTATGCAGGCGGAGGGCTTCGGCCGGATCAGTCGCGGTCATTAGCCGATCGTTGGTCTGCCGCTTCAAACCGTCCAGGCGGGCAATGTTCCTTTCGATATTCGTCATTTCCTTACGAACCTCGCGCTCGGTTCGCCGCGCGGCGCGAGGGTGTGACTTTGGCGGCTTCCCCGCACTGGGCGGCGGCTTGCTTAAACCCTTGGCCTGTTCACGCTCGCCGTCTTCGACTTCTTTGTTGACGGAATAGAGATACGCCTCGTAATCACCACGGTAATTCGTCACGTGGCCATCCCGGACCTCGATAATGCAGGTGGCGACGCGCTTCATGAAGTGCCGGTCGTGACTGGTAAAAATGACTGTGCCCTTATAGGCCAGTAGCGCCTCGGCTAAGGCCTCGACGGTATCCACATCCAAATGGTTGCCCGGTTCGTCGAGCACCAGGATGTTGTATTGGCTCAGCAGTAATCCAGCCAGGCAAAGCCGGGCTCGTTCACCGCCGGAAAGAACGCCAATTCGCTTTTTTACGGATTCGCCGCGGAAGAGAAGCGCGCCGGCAAGGTCGAGAATTTCCTGCGCCTTGGTGCCGGCGGCGGCGTTGTCCTCTAAGTAATCGAGCACCGTCTTTTTCTCGGGCAGGCTCGTATAAACATGCTGGGCATAAATGCCGATCTGGCAGCCGTGGCCCCAACGAACCTCGCCGGTCCGTGGCGGCAGCGAATCGACCACCGTGCGCAGGAACGTCGTCTTTCCCTGGCCGTTATCGCCCACGATGGCCGCCCGCCACCCGTGATCGATCTCCAAGTCGATATCGGCGGCGATTTCGCGCTCGGGATATCCGATCGTCAAACCTCGGCAGCGGAGAGCGGGGCCTTTCCGCGGTTCGACCAAGGGCGCGCGAATCATGGCCGTCGGTTCGTCGGTGGCGACGTCAACGGTTTCGAGGCGTTCGAGTTGTTTGCTCTTGCTGCGGGCGCGGGTGGCGGTGCTGGCGCGGGCTTTATTTTTGGCGATGAATTCTTCGAGCTGCCGGCGCTTGGCCAATACGGCAGCGTTCGCTCGCTCGTCGTGCTCGCGGCGCTCTTCCTGAAACTCAAGGAAGGCGTCGATCTTGCCGGGAAAGAGCGTGAGCTTGCCGCGCGACAGATCCAGCGTATGCGTGCAAGTCGCCCGCAAAAATGCCCGATCGTGCGATACGATCAAGCAGGCTTCCTGATAGTTACGCAGAAAATGTTCCAACAGAATCTGCGTGCGGAGGTCGAGAAAGTTCGTGGGCTCGTCGAGCAGCAGTAAGTTCGGCTCGTGAAGCAGCAGGGCCGCCAGCTTGACGCGCGTTTGCCAGCCGCCGGAGAGTTTTGTGATCGGGCCTTCCAGATAGGCGCCTTTGACCTCAAATTGGCCGGCGACTTCACCGCATTTCCAATCGGGCTGGCCGCTGTCGCGGATCAAAAATTCGAGAGCCGTTTCACCCGGCAAGAACGGATCGTGTTGGCGAAGGTAACCAACCTGCAGCTTGGGATGCCGAATGACATCGCCGCGATCGAGCTCTTCTTCGCCCAGCAGCACGCGGAGCAGCGTGCTTTTGCCCGCGCCATTGCGGCCAACGAAGCCATACTTCACGTCATCGGTTAGCGTGGCCTCCGCTCCATCGAGCAAGACCTGGTCGCCGTAGCTTTTATGGGCGTTTTTGATTTGCAACAGCACTGCCATGCGAAAACGTGACCTCAAATCCTGAACTCGAACGACTCAAATAAAGACCGACTGTTTTTGTCATAACACATTTCTCTTCATACACTGAAATCCGCTGGACGTGCATGGCCCATATGCTGAGCAGTCACCACCTCGAGACCGATTGTTGGCTTCCGTTCCATCATCTGTTTTTGCCCAGCGCGGTGATTATTTCACCAATCCCCAAACCTCGTCGGCGACCGCGATTTTTGCACTCAACGACGAGTATCTCGACGCGCAAGTGACCAAGGAGCATGATTTCGTCCTCGGCGCTTCTGACAAGAACGATTCAAGCGCGCAGGCCCTCGACGAACAGGCGTCGCCGCGAGCCGGTGACCAACAGGTTCATCAGACGAATTAGCCGCGTTCCAAATAACCGTGTCGGACTTGGCGACCAAGCGGTCAACCCCGTCGGCAATGGTTATGTTGTCTTCCGCGATCACAGGGCTGTATTGGCCACCCAGGAAGCCATCCGGCCATAGTCGGGAAATCGACAGATGAAGCCGGCTGCGGGAGCATCTCAGGACTTCGACCGGCTAGTGCTTGTAGATCTTATGTTGTGGACGGCCCGATAGGATTTGCTCCTTGCCCCAGTTCGTAACGTCCCGGAACGCCTGACTCTGAATGAATTCCTGGAAGGCTCGTTCGTCGGACCATTCGCTAGTGATCAAGTACGAGGCGTCATCGCTTACATCCTTCCAAAGCGTTGAAGCAGTATGCCCTGCGGCGGCCTTGAGAGCGCCGATCACCGCCTGGAACTTCTCCTCGAAATCCTTTTGTTTGCCTGCCAAAACGTGATAGTTCATCCCGACCGTAATCATCTCGGAGTTCCTTTCATGGATTCGTCTGCAATGTCAGCGGATTCCAGACTTCAAGCTTACCCGAACTTAGATCGCCCGGTTACGTGCTCGATCGGTCCAGTCCGCGGTATGAACAGTTGCTTGGAAGCAGAGATTGCAGTCTCCAAGAACGCCTGGAGTTCATGGGTCTTACGAAGCGACAACGGTAACCGCTGGACCGTGGGTGCTGTCATCGGTCCGGTCCACAATGAAACCACGCTCTTTCATCTTGGCGGCAACAAGTGGCTCGCGGCCGCGCGGCGCGAGTACGTCGAGTTATCCCGCTCTGACGATGATTGCCAATCGTGGCACAGCCTCGGTCCGGTCACGGAGCGCAACGAGATTAACGGTCACTTGCAGAAGCTGGCCGACGGGCGATTGCTGCTCACGTTCGGCCGCCGCCTCGCTGATCGCTACGGCGTCGGCATGCGTTTGAGCGGTGACGAAGGTCGTACCTGGAAGGTTGACCGGTCCATCGTAGGGACTAGCGCGGCCGCCGTGCTGAGGTTTATCTAAAACTGCCACAGAAAGCGGGTTACGAGACCGTCGAAGGTGATGGTTTCGTTGAGGTTGTTGAATTGCCGATTTTGCACGCCTTGAATGTAGGAACCGGTGGTCAAAGCATTGAACCAGCCGGCGAATTGATAGCCGGCGGTGATTCGGACGCGACCGCAGCGGCTTTGCCAGCCGGTGCCGAGTTCGGTTTGCAAAATGGTTATGACGCGATAGTCCACCAGGTTGTTGC
>DASXLL010000326.1:0-3468 GCA_036496265.1 Pirellulaceae bacterium
AAAAGGTGCGTGTGCATGTCTATGAATTGCGTCGCCTGCAATTCTTCGGTAACGCTTTCGAGCAAATTCGTCATCTACACTATTCTTAACTCACACATGACCCGCCGCGACTGGCTCCGCAGAACCGCGTTCTCCCTTACCGCCGTCCGATTTCCCTCCCGCGACTTCGATATAACCAAATTTGGGGCAGTCGGCGATGGCCAGAAGTCATCGAGCGCCGCCATCCGAAAAGCTATCGCCGCGTGCCACTCCGCCGGCGGTGGCCACGTCCTCATCCCCGCGGGAAAATTCCTGACTGGACCGATTCACCTCGAAAGCAACGTCAATCTACACTTAGCCGGCAACGCGACGCTCCTGTTCAGCCGCAATCCTCGCGACTACCTTCCGCTCGTTTTTACCCGTTTCGAAGGCACCGAATGCATGAACTACTCGCCTTTCATTTACGCCTTCAGGAAAACCAACATCGCCGTGACGGGTACAGGAACGCTGGATGGCCAGGCCGATCACGAGCACTGGTGGCCTTGGGCCCACGCCGCGCGCGACGACCGCAATACGATCGTCGCCATGGGTGATAAAGACGTCCCCGTTGCCCAGCGCGTCTTCGGTGAAGGACATCTTCTTCGCCCCAATTTCATCCAGCCCTATCGCTGTACAAACGTTCTTCTCGAAAACTTCACCATCAAGAACTCCCCTATGTGGGAGCTCAATCCCGTGCTCTGCCGCAACGTTACGGTGCGCGGCGTCAATATCGACAGCCACGGCCCGAACAACGATGGCTGCGATCCGGAAAGCTGCGACGGCGTGCTCATCATCGGTTGCATTTTCAGCACCGGCGACGACTGTATCGCTATCAAATCGGGCCGCAACCGGGACGGCCGCCGCGTCAACGTGCCGTGCCAGAACGTCGTCATTAAGGATTGCGTCATGAAGGACGGCCATGGCGGCGTTTCGATCGGCAGCGAAGTCTCCGGGGGCATCCGAAACATTCACATCCAGCGCTGCCGCATGAACAGCCCCCACCTCCAGCGCGCCTTGCGTATCAAGACGAATTCATACCGCGGCGGAATCATCGACAACATCAGTTTTCGGGATGCGACGGTTGGCCAAGTCGCCGAAGCGGTCATTGAAGTCGACTTCTTTTACGAAGAGGGCCAGGGCGGACCGTTTCGTCCCATCGTCCGGAACATCGATATAGCGAACGTTACCTGCGACAAAAGCAAACACTCCATTTTCATGCGCGGCTACCCGGCGGTCCCAATTACCGGCATTAAGATTTCCAATTGCTCCTTTAACCACGCCGCCGAAAACACGGTCTTCGAGAACGTCAAGTCCGTTAGTCTGAACAATGTGAAGGTAAATGGAAAAAAAATCACTCGGTAAATACTCTCTGGGTGTGGGAGATCGATTCGCGCATCAAGCCGAAGCGCAGCTCGAGGCCTGTCTGCTGGCCGCGAAACACGGCGTCGATATCATTCCCGTCTGGAATAAATCGAATCGGGAACACAATATAATCGGCTCGGAGCCCTCCAGTATTCGATGTGCCGCCGACAGTGCCGTGCGAAAGCTGGGATGGACCAAGCCCTACCACGTCGATGCCGATCACATCAATTTCGAAACCGTCGACCGCTTCCTGGATGCGAGCGACTTCTACACGATTGACGTGGCCGATTGGATCGGCCAACCGGCCAGCCTTGCCCAAATAGAAGCCTTCGTCGCGCGCCATCCCGAGTTTGATCGCGGCTTCATTGCGGCCACAGCGGCCAAATATCTAGCTGCGGTCACCGAGGCCGGCCGCATCTATCGCAAAATCGAAGCGGCAAAAGGCCAGGGCGAATTCATTCCCGAAGTTTCGATGGACGAAACCGACAGCCCGCAAACCCCCGCCGAGTTGCTCATCATCCTGGCTGCGATCTCTGACGAAAAAATTCCGGTTCAAACCATTGCCCCGAAATTCACCGGCCGCTTCAACAAAGGAGTCGACTATCAAGGCGATCTCGAGAAATTCAGTGAGGAATTTTCGAACGACATCTCGACCATCGCCGTGGCGGTTGAAAAATACGATCTGCCGCGCAATCTCAAGCTCAGCGTGCATTCCGGCAGCGACAAATTTTCGATCTATCGCCCCATTCGCGAGGCCCTTGAGAAGGCTAACGCCGGCGTGCATCTCAAAACCGCCGGCACCACCTGGCTCGAAGAATTGATCGGGCTAGCCGAAGCGGGCGGCGACGGACTCGCACTTGCCAAAGAGATCTACGCGCAAGCGTACGACCAGCGTGAGGTCCTCTGCGCCCCCTACGCGGCCGTAATCGATATTGATCCCCAACGTCTACCCCCGGCCAGCACGGTAGAAAAATGGACGTCCAATCAATTCGTCGCAGCCCTGCGGCACGACCAGAGCAACCCCGCCTTTAACAGCCACCTGCGCCAACTCCTGCACGTAGGCTTCAAAGTCGCCGCTAAACTAGGCCGTCGCTACCTCGACCTCCTCGAAAAATTCGAGCCCGTCGTCGCCAAGAATGTCACCGAAAATCTGTTTGAACGCCACATCCGCCCAGTGTTCCTCAGCGCGGATTCCTCGCGCGAACCATTGTGATGTTCGCTCTGGATACAAACACTCTTATCTGTTTTTTCAAAGGGCTCGGGCGGGTAAAGGAACGTCTGGCAGCCGTGTCGCCCGCCAACGTTGCCATCCCTTCGGTCGTCTTGTATGAGCTCGAAGCCGAAATTGCGCAGTCGCCCGTGACGCATAACGCCGGGAAATTCCGCCGTGTGCGCGGACTGGATCTTGCACACTGGTATTGAGACTGCCTTGCACATTTCCCTCTTCATCACCTGCTACAACGACACACTCTTCCCGCAAACCGGTAGAGCCGTCGTAGCCGTGCTCGAGCGCCTGGGGCACACCGTCGAATTCCGCCAAGCCCAAACCTGCTGCGGCCAAATGCACTACAACACCGGTTACCAGGCCGAAGCGATGCCCTTGATGCGGCACTTCCTCGAAGTCTTTCGCGACGACGAGACGATCTGCATCCCGTCCTCCTCCTGCGTCGCCATGATTCGCGATCACTATCCGAAAATGGCCGCCGTCTCGGGCGATCCCGCCGTCTCCCGCGCCGTCGAGAAGTTGCTGCCACGCGTTCATGAGTTTTCCGAGTTGCTCGTCGATAAACTCGGCGTCATCGACGTCGGTGCTTTTTTCCCGCACTCCGTAACGCTTCATCCTTCTTGCCATTCGCTGCGTTCCCTACATCTCGGCGATAAGCCCGAGCGTCTCCTTAAGCAAGTGCGCGGCCTCACGTTAATCGATTTGCCGGAAGCCGACGAATGCTGTGGATTCGGCGGAACGTTCGCTCTGAAGAATCACGACACGTCGTCGGCGATGGTCGTGGACAAGTGCCGCGCGGTCGTCTCGACGGGAGCCGACGTCTGCACCGCCGTCGACGGCTCATGCCTCCTCCAGATCGGCGG